>CBFHJN010000135.1:0-8070 GCA_965655805.1 Flavobacteriaceae bacterium | reverse complement strand
AACAAAAATATGCCCCGTTTGCCAATTATCATTTTCTTGGCGTAAAAAATGGCGAAATAATTGGGAACACGTAATTTATTGTAGCGAACGATGCAGACGAAACAAATCACATACACATTAGTTTGGTTTACCACCAATTTACGGATTCAAGATAATACGGTTTTGGCTCGTGCTTTAGAATTAAAAAAACCAGTAATTGCCATATATTGTTTTGACCCAAGACATTATGAATCAACAACATTTGGTTTTAAAAAAACAGAAAAATATCGTGCACGCTTTACTATTGAAAGTGTTCAAGATTTAAAAAACAAGCTCGCGTCTTTCAATATCCCGTTGTTTACACCCTACGAAAAACCAGAAACAGCCATACCCAAACTTTGTGAAACTAACAATATAGCAACGATCTGTTTTCAAAAAGAATTTACAAGTGAAGAAACACAGATTATTCAAAACGTGAAAACTAACGTTTCTGATAACATAAACTTTCATGAATTGTATGATCAGTTTTTGTTTCATCCTGATGATGTTTTCTCATATTTAAATACTATTCCCAATGTTTTTACCAACTTCAGAAAAATACTAGAAAAAAAATGTTCTGTAAGAAGACCAACTTTAATTGAAAAACAAAAAGCTTTAGAAATAAATAGCAACACCTTAATTCCAACAATGAAAAATTTAGGTTTTTCGGAATTTGAAACCCATGCGCATTCCGCTTTTCCGTTTTCAGGTGGTGAAACATCAGCAATAAACAGACTAAATCACTATGTTTTTGAAACCAAAAAAATAGGTTTTTACAAGAAAACTAGAAACGGTTTATTAGGTATTGATTATAGTTCTAAATTTTCCGCATGGTTAGCTAACGGCTGTATCAGTGCAAGACAAATATATTGGACTATTAAAGAGTTTGAACGCACTAAATTCAAAAACGAATCGACTTATTGGCTTATTTTCGAATTGATTTGGCGCGATTTCTTCAAATTTATTGCCTTACAACATGGTAATGCAATTTTTAAAATTGAAGGCATCAATCAGCAATCCTATAATTGGAATAAAGATCCTGAACTGATTCAAAATTGGTGTTCTGGCAAAACTTCAGAACCCTTTGTGAATGCTAACATGATAGAACTCAACAAAACGGGATGGATGAGCAATCGAGGTCGACAAAATATAGCATCTTACTATGCTAAAACATTGGAACTCGATTGGCGCATTGGTGCCGCCTATTTTGAATCTTTACTCATAGATTATGATGTTCACAGTAATTATGGTAATTGGCTGTACGTTGCAGGCGTTGGAAACGATCCAAGAAACCGAACCTTTAACGTAAAACTACAAGCCGAACGTTATGATGAGCACGGTAAATTTCAAAAACGTTGGTTACAAAATACTTTATTTGAATGAAAACACTCCGACTCCTTTTAGGTGACCAATTAAACATAAAACATCCATGGTTTAAAACTGTTGATGAAGACATTGTTTACGCCCTATTTGAAATGCGACAAGAAACCGACTATGTCACGCATCACATTCAAAAAGTCATTGGTTTTTTTGCTGCTATGCGTCAATTTGCTGACTACTTGGAAGCGGCTGGACATCAGGTTATTTACTATAAAATAAATGATGCAAACAACACACAAAATCTGACCGAAAATCTTCAAAAAATCATCAAAGAGCGTGAAATAGACTGTTTTGAATATCAACTACCGGATGAATACCGTTTGGATAAACAACTGCAAGAGTTCACGAAAACACTTACAATAGAAATTAACCTTTTTGATACGTCACACTTTTACACCAACCGCAAGGATTTAAAGGAATTTTATAAAGACAAAAAACAATTTGTCATGGAAAATTTTTATCGCGACATGCGTAAAAAACATAACATACTTATGCATTATGGAAATCCAGAAGGTGGTAAATGGAATTATGATGAATCCAATAGAAAAAAATGGAAAAACGACCCAGAAATTCCGACCTATAAATATTTTAAAAATGATGTTTCAGCTGTGGTTTCAGATATTAAAAAATCCAATATTAAAACCATGGGAAATTGGAATCAGAAAACCTTCAATTATCCTATAACAAGAAAGCAAGCACTTGAACAGCTTAAATATTTCTGTGAAAATTTATTAATTCATTTTGGTGACTATCAAGATGCGCTGCACACAGATGAAGTTTATTTGTTTCATTCCAGGTTATCCTTTGCCATGAATATTAAATTGATTTCAGCGCGAAATGTGGTTGATACTATTTTGAATTATTATCGAAAACATGAAGATTCTATTGATATTTCGCAAGTAGAAGGATTTATTAGGCAGGTTATAGGTTGGCGCGAATACATGCGTGGCATGTATTGGGCACTAATGCCAGATTTTAAAGAACAAAACTTTTTAAAGAACAAAAATGATTTAGCCAACTTTTTTTGGACGGGAAAGACCAAAATGGCTTGTTTAAAACATAGTATTACCAATTCCCTAGATAACGCGTATGCACATCATATTCAACGCCTTATGATTACCGGAAATTACGCACTATTAACCCAAACCAATCCAAATGCTGTAGACGCATGGTATTTAGGAATTTATGCCGATGCTATAGAATGGGTTCAACTACCAAATACACGAGGAATGAGTCAGTTTGCAGATGGTGGAAACATAGCAACTAAACCTTATGTTTCTTCCGGTTCCTATATTCAAAAAATGAGCAATTATTGTGATGGTTGCTATTACAATCATAAGAAAAAAACAGAAGATGATGCGTGCCCATTTAACAGTTTGTATTGGCATTTTTTAGACGAAAATCGTGATAAATTGGAATCCAATCATCGCATGAAAATGATGTATTCGGTTTTAAACAAAATGAACTCTGAAAAACTTTCGCAAATAAAAAAACGTGCTGCACACATAATAGAAAATCAAGATGCATACTAACCGAGAATCCATACACATTGTTTGGTTTAAACGCGATTTACGTTTGGAAGATCACGAGCCTTTACAACAGGCACTTGCACAGAAAGAACGGATTCTTTGTTTGTTTGTTTTTGAACAGCTACTTCTTGAAGATTCGCATTATAGTGAACGTCATTGGAATTTTATAAAAGAATCTATTCGCGATATGAATGCCTTTTTAAAACCTTATAATACGAAAGTGCTGGCAATAAATTCTGATATCATTTCAGCGTGTAATGTCTTTTCTAACTCATATCAAATTAAGAACATTTATTCGCATCAAGAAACTGGAATTCAAGTAACTTTTGATCGGGATAAAGCCTTTAAACGCTATTGTAAAAACAACCTCATGTCATGGCATGAAAGTATTCAAAATGGTGTGGTTCGTGGTTTAAAAAATCGTGAGTTATGGTTTGAAAACTGGAATAAAATCATGGCTGAACCGCTAATTAACTTTACAGCTCAAACTTCTGATTTTTTAAACTTGGACGCTATTTACGAATTAGAAAAGCAATGTCAAATAGCAAATCTGGAAACACCTAAAGACAAACCATTTCAAAAAGGTGGAGCAACAATAGGCATCAAGTATCTACAATCTTTTCTAAATACGAGACATAAGAATTATATGTTCCATATTTCAAAACCTGAAAAATCTCGAAAAAGTTGTAGTCGTTTATCGCCTTATATTGCTTGGGGAAATTTATCTGTTAGGCAAGTATATCAAGCTTCAAAATTGGCTCAAGGCTCCTCTAGTTATAAAAAGCAATTATCAGCATTCCGTTCGCGATTGCGCTGGCAAGCACATTTCATTCAAAAATTTGAAATGGAGCATATCATGGAAAAAGTGAGCGTTAACAAAGGATATCATAAGCTTAAAAAAGCTATTTCTGAACAGTATCAAACAGCTTGGAAAACAGGCCAAACTGGATTCCCATTGGTTGATGCCAGTATGCGTTGCTTAAATGAAACAGGCTATGTAAATTTTAGAATGCGTGCGCTATTAGTTTCCTTTTTTACACATATTTTATGGCAACCTTGGCAAGACGCTTCCCAGCATTTATCACAGCAATTTTTAGATTTTGAGCCTGGAATCCATTTTCCCCAATTACAAATGCAAGCTGGTGAAACTGGCATAAATAATTTACGTATTTATAATCCGATAAAAAATAGTTTAGAACACGATCCAGATGGCATATTTGTTAAAACTTGGGTACCCGAACTACGTGAATTAGATATAGCCTTTGTGCATGAACCGTATTTAATGACCACATTAGACCAACAATTCAACAATTTTGAATTAGGTGTAAATTATCCCTTCCCTATTGTCGATTTAAAATCGAAAAGAAAACGTGCTAGTGATGTACTTTGGAATTTGAAGGCCAATGCCACTGTACGAAATGAAAGTCTTCGTATTATTAAGAAACACACTATCGACAACCATTCCAGAATGATTGACAATAGTAATTAAAAGCCATTCAAAACAATCCTGTTAAAATTTTGTTTAACTCATATTGGTATTAGTTAAACATTTTGTAAATTTGATATCAAATTATAAACCATTGATATTAAACAGTACATACCACGAAAAAAATCACAAGCAAATCATTGCTGATTTAATTGGTAAGCCCTACAGTTTTTTTGAGGCTTTAAAGTTAAAAGGTGTGGGCTCTAAACGGATGATAATTAATGAAGTTAGTCCCAATTTACAACCCTATTTAAATCGCGTAGCAGATAGTAATTATGCTAATATAGAAATGCGATCTGGTGGCATCATTATCTATATCAATAAAGGTTTAAAAAATTTTTCTTGGATAATACCATATTATCAATTGGTTTTATACAAAACTAATGGTGCTAGTATTCATGCTCAAGGTAAATTTATCAATTTTAAAAACAATAGAACTTTTAAAGAAAATAAACAGTTTTTCAAGCGCTTGTTAGACGCTAAAGTTTCTTATGACGAACGTTTTAACTTTATCGACATATGAATAATTTTACACCTCGTGAATTGGACAGAATTATGGAAATGGCTTGGGAAGATCGAACCACATTTGAAGCTATTCAGTTTCAATTTGGTTTAGAAGAACAAGATGTTATACACCTCATGCGACGTCAAATGAAACCTAGTAGTTTTAGAATGTGGCGCAAACGCGTTCAAGGCAGAAAAACAAAGCATGAAAAACTACGCACTTTTGAAACAGGACGTTTTAAATGTAGCCGACAAAAACAAATTACACACAATAAGATAAGTAAACGCTAATGGTGCTTTGCCACAAATTAATATTGTAGACAGCACGTAATAAAAAGAACCTATGAAAACAGAATCCCTTTTATCTAAAAAAACAAGAACAAACATTTTAAATGGTTTTTCTACTGAAATGATTGGTGACGATCATTTATCAACAGGTTTAGAAACACCAATGAAATCGGACGCTTTCAAACTCTCCGATTCAGAAAAAAAAGAACGTATTTCTGTTTTATTTGAAGAAATCATGGATGTTATGGGCTTGGATTTAACTGACGACTCGCTAAAAGGAACACCAGACCGAGTAGCTAAAATGTATATTGATGAAATATTTTCGGGTTTAAATCCAGCAAACAAGCCAAAGATAGCCTTATTTGAAAATAAGTACCGATATAACCAAATGGTTCTAGAAAAAAATATTACCTTTTACTCCAATTGTGAACATCACTTTGTGCCAATTATTGGTAAAGCACATCTAGCCTATATTTCTTCTGGTAAAGTAATAGGTTTATCAAAATTAAATAGAATTGTGCAATATTTTGCCAAAAGACCACAGGTACAAGAGCGCCTAACGAATCAAATAGCCCAAGAACTCCAAACTATTTTAGAAACTAAAGACATAGCTGTAATTATTGATGCCAAGCATTTGTGCGTGTCTTCTAGAGGAATTAAAGATGATACCTCTGAAACGGTAACCGCCTTTTATGGTGGTGTTTTTAATACGCCAGAAAAAATAATTGAATTACAAAACTATTTAAATCATTAAATTATGGATACAATAGAACAAGCTTTAGAATTTGAGCAAACCAAAATGAAATCGTTATCAACTAGTGATAGAATTGAAATTTCTAGAGAAGCCAAACGTCTTATTTTAGAACTAAATCAGATTTACAAAAAGAAAAAAGATGAACGTATTATGGATATCATGAAGCGTTTAACTGCCATTAAACAAAAAGTTGAAAAACGCCTGAAAGGCAGACCAACGGTATAAAGAAAACGATTTATGAAAACATATATTATTGTTGGAGGTAGCAAAGGCATTGGTCAAGCTATAACCAAAAACTTATTACAGAATAATAAGGTCATTAATTTAAGCCGAACCAAACCGGAATTTGATCATGATAATTTACAGCATCATTCAGTTGATATTTTAAGTGATGAACTTCCAAATATAGGTCAAGCAGATGGTTTAATTTACTGTCCTGGCAGTATTAATTTAAAGCCCATTGGCCGATTAGATATTGGCGACTTTCGTTCCGATTTTGAAATTAACGTGATTGGAGCAGTTAAAGCCATTCAAGCCTATCTTCCCATACTTAAAAAAGGAGATAAACCATCTATGCTATTTTTTAGTACAGTTGCGGCAAAATTAGGCATGCCTTTCCATGCTAGTGTGGCTGCTTCAAAAGCAGCTGTGGAAGGATTAGTGAAATCTATTGGAGCTGAATTAGCACCTACAGTTCGTGTCAATGCGATTGCACCCACCGTTACAGATACCGAATTAGCCTCTAAATTATTAAGAAACGAAAAAATGATTGATAATATAACCGAAAGGCATCCTTTAAAAAAATTCTTGAACCCAACTGAAGTAGCTGATATGGCTGCATTTTTATTATCTGATAAAGCAGCCTCCATTTCGGGTCAGGTTTTCGAAATGGATTGTGGCATTGTTTCCTTCAAAATATAACTCATGAAACACCTATTTATATTTATTATTATGTTTAGTTTATTTAATAAAAGTCAAGCGCAAAACCAACCAACACAATCCATTTATGATATTGCCATAAATGGTTTAAATGGTGAACCCATTAATTTATCAGATTTCGAAGGAAAGCACATCCTGTTTGTTAACGTAGCCTCCAAATGTGGTTTCACAGGTCAATATGACGATTTGCAAAAGCTCTATGACACCTACAAAGAAAACCTCATGATAATAGGTGTACCTTGCAATCAATTTGGTGGTCAGGAACCTGGAACTGCTGCAGAAATTCAAACTTTTTGTCAAGCTAACTATGGTGTAACCTTTCAAATGACTGAAAAAGTAGATGTTAAAGGTGACAATCAACATCCACTTTATAAATGGTTAACAAACCAATCCTTAAACGGAAAATCAAGCTCCACAGTAAAATGGAATTTTCAAAAATATTTAGTGGATGGTAATGGCCAGTTAGTTGATTACTATTTTTCCGTTACAAATCCAATGAGTGGAAAAATCACTAAAAATTTAATACGATAATTATGTTTGGACTATTTAAAGGGAAGTCGGAAATTGAGAAGCTTCAAAAGCAGTACGAAACTATAATGAAAGATTGGCACAGGCTGTCAACAACCGATAGAAAGGCTAGCGACTTAAAGTATGCAGAAGCTCAAAAAATTGCAGACAAAATAGAATCATTACAAAATAAATAACATGAAATTTATACCACTTTTAATTCTATTTCTTGTCATTAACTTTGGCAGTTTAGCTCTTGGAAGTTGGTTAATGGGTGATGGTGCTTCTTCTACTTGGTATACTAATTTAAATAAAGCACCATGGACACCACCAGGTTGGGTGTTTGGCGCAGCTTGGACAATAATTATGATTTGTTTTTCTGTTTATTTAACCTATTTGTTTAAAGATTATAAATCACCCATTTTAATCGGTGTTTTTGTGCTTCAAGTTGTTTTGAATATCTCCTGGAACTTTCTTTTTTTTAATCAACACTTGGTGTATGTAGCCTTTATAACCATTCTTTTATTAACACTTGTAATCTTTTATTTCTTTTTCACTTATCGTATGGATGCCCTAAATTCATGGCGTTATTTATTACTGCCATACATGATTTGGCTTTGCATAGCAACCTCATTAAATCTTTACGTTTTACTCTATAATTAATG
>CBFHJN010000134.1:0-8114 GCA_965655805.1 Flavobacteriaceae bacterium | reverse complement strand
GACCTTATTGAAACCACAACGGTTAACTTTTTAGGCCCTCGCAGTTATAGATAATTTAGATTTTAAAAGTATTAACTAAAAAGAGACTCCCACTTTAGTGGGAACAAAACAGATGAAAATAAACTGGGGAACAGGAATGGTATTGGCTATGATTGGATTTATATCCTTCATCATGTTTTTTGTAATCAAAATGAGTACAAATGATAAGTACCAGCATGATTTAGTAACCGAAGATTATTACCAACAAGAATTGAAAGTTCAAGGTAATATGGAACGCGAACAAAAGGGAAATAAACTTTCTCAAAACATTCGTTTAAAACAAACCGAAGAAGGTATTCTTATCATTTTTCCAGATTCGTTAAACATATCAGATATAACCGGAAAAGTGTTCCTTTATAGACCATCTAATAAACAATTTGATTTTGAAATACCTATTTCGTTATCAAATCAAAATTTGCTCATACCTGACAATCGCTTGTTAGATGGTCGTTGGAACCTTATTATAGATTGGCAATATCAAGGAACTTCATATCGTTTTAAACGCGACATAAGATATTAACATGTTATGGTCTGCGCTTATACTCGGCTTACTAGGCAGTTTCCACTGCGTAGGCATGTGTGGCCCAATTGCCTTTATGCTACCCGTAGACCGAAGTAATTCTACAAGGAAAATCACCCAAATAGGGCTTTATCATTTTGGGCGCATTTTTGCCTACAGTCTAATAGGGCTGGTTTTTGGACTAATTGGAAAAAGCCTTTATATTTTTGGTTTACAACAACAACTCTCTATAATTATTGGTGTTTTAATGATTGTAGCCATTCTAATTCCTTACAAAACCTTTAATAAATACAACTTTTCTAAACCACTTCATAGAGTCATTTCTAAAATTAAATCCGGTTTAGGAGCTGCACTTAAGAAGAAAACAGCCGACACCTTTTTAACAATCGGATTTCTTAATGGATTTCTACCCTGTGGTTTAGTTTATATGGCTGTTTTTGGATCTTTAGCAAGCGCAAATGCACTCGAGGGAGCACTTTATATGTCATTATTCGGAATTGGAACTATTCCGCTCATGACAAGCGCTATTTATTTAGGAAAGTTTTTAAACGCGACCATTAAACAACGCATTCAAAAAGCGATTCCAATTTTTGTTGTAATTATTGGATTACTATTTATTCTTCGTGGTTTGGGATTAGGAATTCCGTACCTCTCACCTGCTCCAATAGTTGAAAATGTTTCTAGCGAAATAGATTGTCATTAAAAAAGCTTTCAATACATATTGAAAGCTCTTTCTACATAAATTTTAGTAAGTAACTATCTAAAACACATAAGACACATTCATATAAAAATTTCTACCTTGACGTGGTATATTATTCCAGTCTGCATAGGTTGAATAGTTAGCATCTAAGATATTCTCAACACCATATTTAAAAATCATTTTGTTATTTTTTAAATACAGAATGTTTCCTAAATTTACGTTTAATACCGCATACGCTGATGTATTATCTTCGCCATAAAAACTGCTGTATTGACTTTGATTTCCATTTCCTTCTAACTGCAATGCTGCATTGAATTTGCTAGTATAATATGCTAGCTCAGCGACATATGAAAAAGGTTTAATTAATGGTAAATTTTCACCATTACTTCCGGAACCATAATTGTACCCAACAGTAGCATTCGCTGAAAGTTTTTCAGTTAAATCATAGCTCATATTTACAAACACATCAAAAATAGACGCGCTATCTAAAGCATGATAAACCCGAACACCATCTGCTCCAATGGTCATGGCACTTAAACTAGGATCGATTTCGCCAATAATATAATCCATAATATAAAAGTATGAAGTCTCTACACCTATTTTAAAACGCTTTTGGTAGTAGTTAGCCTTTGCATTGACTTCCACAGCCCTTTCATTATTTAATAATGGATTTCCAATATAATCATAGTTATCAAAGCTGTTAAACAAGAAAAAGCCATACCCTTCACTCACAGATGGTGCGCGTTCCCCATAACCAAGTCCGAAAGTAGCATCATATTTTTTAGTTTTAAATTGGTAATCGGCCGCAAAACTCATTAGAAAACGATTTTTACTATCGGTTAATTCTGGGTAGAATATTTGTAGACTTTCCAAACCAACTTCATCACCAATAGTATTATTATGAAACCCAAACCGAACTGATCCTGTAAGAGTTGCCTTGTTACTAATACTAATAGCATTTTTAGCAAAAATTCCAGAGTAATACGTTCTTATATCTGGCCATGTGTACATAAACATAGCTGGCTGATTGGAGTCGTTTGGGTACATGGTCATTTCGGCAATAGAACGATTATAAAATCCGTTGACATTAACCATTAAATCATGTTTATTTTGTTTAAAGCCTATTTTACTATAAAAACCATAGGTATCACTCCAACCAGGCATATCCATTCGGATTGGAACATCAGGACGTTTAGAATCGTCCATAATGTGAGTTATGGTATTGAAATATAATTTAGATTCCCACGACTTTACAAACGAAGAATCGCTTTTATATGCATGTGTTACCGACGTAATTAAAGCTTCAGCCAATGACACATCCATGGGTAATGCTGGATATCCAACATCTGTTGCTTTATCATAAATAAGATTCGCATCTAGCGCATGACTCTCACTTATTTTATAACCACCTTGAAGTGATACATTGTATTTTTCAAATTGCGAATACAGCACCTCTTGATTATTTCCAGCATCATAATTGTCCGATTTTCTATAAATACCATCTGCATTAATATAAAAATCACTTCCGGAATACTCTAAATCCAATCCAGTTGTTCGGTAATTTCCATTGGTTTCATAGCCCAAATCAGCACTGCCTTTAAATCCAAAATCATAATATTTAGATTGTGGTAATTGCAAATCAATACCACCACCCACACAATGGCCATTTTCAGTACCTTCTTGACCAGAACCTATGCTTACTTTTTCTAAATTAGAAACATCCACATAAGATGTTATGGGATCCATTTTATCGGTACAGGCTCCAAAAATTTGCATACCATCAATTGTAACGTTCAAACGTTCACTAGTCATGTTATTCATAGTTGGTTCCCATGCATAATTACCACGTTTTATCATGGTGATTTTATTAGATTTCTCTAAATAATCATCAATACTTGACAAGGTTTTTTCTTGACGGTAATTACTCAATTTTCGTTGACCAATGATGATAACTTCTTGGAGTTGAGTGGTATCTTTTTCAACCGCTGTTTCAGTTTCTTGTGCGTAAGTAAAGGCACTAAAAAGAAAACCTATGCTGTATAATATATACTTTTTCATAGCGTAATAGTGTTTTGAAAACCTATAGATAGCTTGAAAACATTAAGCTATCTATAGATGTAAAATAAGATTGGAATTAAAATTCTAATTCTAGATATAAACTACTTTGTGTATTATCGTCCGTTACAGGCTCACCTTTAAGAACAACACCTTCAGTGTCCATTAATTTTAAATTTAACACCCAATAGCCTGTCATGGTTAAAGATAGGTTGGCATAATACATACTATCTGCTGAATTGTAAGTTAAATTCGTATTATTAGGTGAGCTGTGGTTACCCATTCCTGGCATTCTTGGGTCTAATGATAATGTATAATCTTGAACCACTGGAAATGACATCATGTTTTCCATTTCATGGACGGCTAAAACCAATTCATTATTTCCTATTATTGGATTTTTAGGTTCAACCATGGCAACTACATAGCGCTTATTATCTGTTCCCATAAAACTAGCTACGTTTTGTTTCTCATTTTGCATGACCATTAAATCGCCATTTACAGTATAATCTACGTTATCAATGGTATAATTTACGGTTAAAGACCATCCGGCTCCATCATCAAATGCCATTTGATAAATTATATTTCCTTTATATACCGTATCCTTTCCTGGTTCTTTAGTTGGGTTTGTATTTGGGCATGAGTGTTGCATAGTTGGCATTTGCATCACTGGCATCCAACTGATTGTTGCATCTTCTACATAATTATTAGTGGCATTATCTTTAATGCGGATACTTGTAGCATTATAACCTGTATAAAATCGGCCAGAAGCGTTATATAATTCAATAGTGTGTGTGCTATTTGAAAGTTCTTGAACTTTATTAAGCCCTTCTAATTCATTATAAATTGGGGCATCATCATTGTTGTCATCATCAGAACAAGCTGTTGTGAATAAAGCAATAAATAGTACTGGTAAGATATATTTTAGTTTCATTTTTTTATTTTTTAGTTTACAATTTGTGTAGCAGAAGCCAAACAGACTTTAATAAAAGCGGTTTTATATGTTTGAAAAATGCTAAAATTAGGATGTAAAAATCTAAACTGCATTTATAAAACAAGGCAGAAGCAGATAAAAACGTATTGTTTTTTAAACGAAAAAATTAACTAAAATCTGGTGGTGGTGTTTCCACAGATAACGACTGACTGTCGAAATTTGGTGTGTATATATAAAAATTAAAAACGGATTGATTTACTAATGATAATTCTTGTGAAACCATATTGATTTCAGATATAAAAAATACATCAAGCGTTTGACGTTTTACCGTATTTTGAATAGGTGCCTTACCATCGGTTCCCGTTTCATTTTTTGATAATTCTGTCTTTAAGTGACATTTACCATTACAACCTTGCTGATCTTCTTTTTGAATACAAAGTGTTTTGGCTATAAAATCTTGATTTAAAACAAAATCACTAACAATAACCAACGTATTGATATTGTGTGCCAACAAAATGATGGCAAGCAAATAAGCGGTTATGATATGTGAAATAGTTTTAATCATGCCACAAATTTATGCATATAAATGAATTAAAAACATGATAAAAATCAGATTTAACTTATAAGCTAAAATGTTTGAAATAAGCCTCTATCAGGTGGTTTAAATTAGTTTTAGCTTTGTTGTAAATCCGAATTATTAGATTCACGTAACACACTAATTTCATCTAACATGGGTACTAAAACCACATGCAACTGATCATGTGATTCACCTGTCATGGTGCAATTTTTAATTATATAACTGGTTTGTTTGGAAAGATTATCACCTAATTCTTCATAGTCTTTAGCATTTTCAGATTCAAATTCCTTCAAAATAGAATCCATATTTTTTACACCTTCATGGGTTTCAAGATTCACCAGCCATTTGTTACTATTATCAAACGTTAATTGCAGTGTATCTGCAATAGAAATATTTTCGGCTGCTGTAGGACCTAACGGCTTTTTATCACTTTTACAATTAATAAAAACACTAGCAATTAAAATGAATACGAGTGAAAATGGTTTCATATTAAAAGTCTTTTTTCTTTGATTTTTGAACAATGCGTAAAACAGGTAAAAGTACCCAAACAATAAGCATTGTAAACGAAACTATCAATCCGAAATTAGTTCCAAAAAATTGCTTAAAAACAGCACCAGTATAACCTAATAATGCGGAAATATCTAGTTTTAATAAAATTAGGGTTCTTGACAAATCTACTGGATTTAAAACAGTACCAGCTAGTGATAGTTTATCAAGCGGATAATCTCCAAAAAATAATAAAGACATCAAGAATAAGCCATCATAAATAACCGCTAGAAACAGCCACATTAGAATAGCATAACCAAAGCCTTTTATCTTGTTTTCGTTAGATAACGCAATGTTAAACGCTAATGCTGTAAAAATAAGGGTTAAAAAAACACCTGTAATTAACAAAAGACTAAAATCCCAAATGGCATTGGACATGAATAATCCATAGAAAACAAACGGAATACCCAAACCTAAAATTAAACTCATAGAGAGTGAAATAGCTACACCCAAATATTGTCCTAAAAATATGGACGATCGTTTTAAAGGTTGCGCTAATAATAACTCTGTAAATTCTTTAGAATTATAATAATACATGACACCAAAAATGGTTCCAATAAGCGGTACCAATATGATGATAACATTCATAAGCGTGATGACTGCTTTGGACAAATCGTTATTTAAGAATAATAAAACAACTCCTAATAACAAATAAAAAGCAAAGTACACGTAACTCCAACGGCTACGCATGAGATCGAAAAAACTATATTTTAATATTTTAAGCATGATTTTCAGTTAAAATGGACGCGATAGCGTGTTCTAAGTCCGGTTGATTAGTTTGTGTTTTAAGTGCTGGAATGGTGCCTTTGAAATAGATTTTTCCTTCTAATAGAAATACAATTTCATCAGAAATTTCTTCTACAAAGCTCATAATGTGTGAGGTGATTAACACGGTTTTACCTTTGGCTTTTTCCGCCTTAATAAGATCTTTTAAACGAATAAGCGCAATTGGATCTAAACCGGTTGTAGGCTCATCCAATATAACCAAAGGACTATCAAACATAAAGGTGAGTAAAATGTTAACTTTTTGCTTGGTTCCGCCAGAAAGTTGACCTAATTTTTTATCAATAAAAGGTTCTAACTTAAACATTTCAATTAAAGCAGCTTCGTTGGTTGAATTACCACGAAGGTCTTTAATCATTTTTATAAGCTCCTTGACTTTTAGGTTGCTTGGGAAATTAGCTATTTGCGGTAAATAATCAATTTGCTTTCTATAATTGGAATCTTTTTTAATGGATTTTCCATGTATGGAAATAGTTCCTTTATCAGGTATTACCATTCCCAAAACAGATTTTATAAGCGTGGTTTTTCCGGAACCATTTGGGCCTAATACGGCAAAAATACCACCTTCACTAATTTCTAAATCCAGTCCAGTTAATACTTCATTTTTACCAAACTTTTTATGTAGGTTTTCAACACTTACCATGTTATTCTTTTAATTTTAGGGTTATTATCTAATAAATTATCCGGTGTGAATACAGGCGATACTTTTTCAGAAAAATCAATAATATCAATAAACAAACTACGCAGTAAAATAATGGTTTCTGGCGTTCTATTTACAATATATGAAAAGAGTTTTACTGGTCTATAAGGCACATCACCAATACCATCTTTATCCAAATCATAACCAGTATACTCACTCCAATAGTTACCATCAAACTCATTATCATTTACTTTACTATTATATGCCATATCAAAGGAATTATATAAAAAATTATTTCCTTTAAAGGTGTTGGTATAGCAGGCACCAAGGACTTTTACAGCCCAGCCATTATTAATAAAATTATTGTTTACGTATTTAATCCTGTTAGAACCTTCGGTATTGATACCAATGGTATTTTCTTCGAAGGTATTGTACATAATTTCGGCATCGTTTATTTCTTTAAGCAATAAACCATATGAAGCGGTTCCCCAGTTTTCTCTAAAAATATTGTTATACATTTTTATGCGCTTTGAAAACATAACGGCAACGCCTGCGCCATTTTTTTCGAAGAGATTATCTTGATACAAATCATCATTAGAGAACATAAAATGTAAGCCATAACGGACATTATGCGAACTCACGTTATTTTTGATTGTACAATCATCTGAAAATTCTAAATAAATTCCATCGCGAACACGTTGCACAAAATTATGCTCAATTTCAATATTCTGACTATACCAAAGCTGAATACCATTTCCAGAGTTATACTCCTCTTTTGCATCGCCAATTATTTTGTTGTGAAATACTTTTCCGTTTTTAGATTTTTCTACATAAATACCAAAAAACAATTTTTCTAAAACAAGGTTTTGTATTACGAAATTCTCCACTCGCTTTAAACGAATAGCCGCATAATCCGCTGTGTAGCTTGTACCCACATTTTTAATAAATAAGCCATCAATGGTTACGTTATCTGAAACAACGGTAATAATTTCACCTTTCATTTCACCATCAATAACGGGATAATCTTTCCCAATTATAGTCAGTGGTTTATTAACCACTACGTCAATTTCTTTATATGTACCTTTTTCAATAAATACGGTATCATTTGTTTGTGCTGCATCAATTCCACCTTGAAGGGTTTTAATGTCACAGGTTTTACAAACACGTATATTTTGAGAAAAAAGTGTGTTTACTAAAGCTAAAAGTAATATAGCCGAAAGTATATGGTGCTTTTTTACTGGCATCACAATGGTTTTAGTGTTTAAAAAAAGTAAAAGTCCTATTGCAAATGTAGCAATAAAGTATCCCACGTATAAATATCAC
>CBFHJN010000133.1:0-8148 GCA_965655805.1 Flavobacteriaceae bacterium | reverse complement strand
CTGTTTGGTTTGTTTATATAATTGGTAATTCGCTTGCATAGCCGATTCAAAAACTGGAAAGGCATCATCCATTAAAAACTGTTTATCGGAATTATTTTTGAAGGATGGTTTTAATTCGTCAAGAACCTTAATGGCACGATTTGTAGCTTCTAAACTTTTTCGATACGTATGCAATTTATTTGTAGCCTGTATCTTATTTTTTAATAATTGGAATTTAATGGTTTGGTTTAACGTTGAGGTAGTTTCGGCTTCTAAATTTTTTTCAGCTAGCTTATACTGGACTAATGCTTTTTCCGGTTGTTGAAAATGCATATGTAACAAGCCCATTTCTTGATAGGCACTTACTAGTTTATTATTTTCAGATGGTTGAGCCTTTGTTTTTAAAATAGTAATAGCGGTTTGTAAGTCTTCTTCGGCTTCGGAATACTTACTTTCTGCTTGACCTAAATGCGCACGCGTTGTGTAATATTTATATAAAAAAGGATGATCTTCATTTACAAAGGGTTTCATCTTATTTAAATAAATGGTTGCACTATCTATTTGATTAAGGTTGATATGGTTTTCAATAACCCGTTGGTATGATGTGATAACGCGATTGCTATTTTTGGATATGTTGATGTAATAATCTAAAACCTTATAAATATTGGCATTGGCTTTTTCATAGTTGCCTTCTTTTTGATAAATATCAGCAAGCAGAATCCCAATGCTTTTAGAAAAACTATCATCAATGTTGGCATCTGGGTTTTGTTTAATATTCCTTAATGTTTTTTCATAAAAATCTTTGGCCATTTTGTATTTACCTTCATTAACATATAGCTTACCAATAAATGTTGTAGTAGATAAATACAAATTTAGAACTTCGGGATCCAATAGATAATCTAGGTTATTTTCAATAGTTTGAATTAAATCATCAAAATACCGTAAAGCTTTTTTATAATTATTTAAGTCATATTCATAAAGCCCTTTGGTATATTTTATTGCAGATATATAATAATTTTTTAAATAAAGTGTATCTATTTCTTTGTTGTTTCTTAACGCAATGGAATCTAATTGGTGGATGTTTTTTTTTATGATAGATAAATCATTATGAAAATTAGCAGCCCATGATTCTCTTATTAAAGCTTCTAATTGATATTCAATAAAATTATTATTATTTGAGGTCTGTTTTACACGATCAAAATAGAAATAGGCAGAGTCTTTGTTACTGTAATAATATTGGTAAGCTTTTCCGAAATCTTTGTTTAATTCTTCGCCTACCAGATCAAGTGAGATATCATTTTGAGCATAATTAAAAAGGGAAGTGAAAATTAAAAAAAAAAAGAGATGATTATATTTCATAAAAAAAGCTTTAAGTAAAGTTACAAAAAGCTTTTATATAATGTTGTGATATTAAATTAATAGAGCCTTGCGTTTACACTATAGGTTGTGGTTACGTCATTGACGTCTAACCTTTCAACTATAATAAGTACTTGACCGGTGAAATTATTTAAAATGGCAGGTTGAACAGAAACGACACCGTCATAGTTAGCAGCAGGATTAAAAGCATTAAATGTTACCGTTTCAATTTCTTCTTCTGTATTGTAATCTAAAATACGAATGGTTAAACTCGCTATATCTGGCGAAATCGTCATATGAGTAAAGCTGCCAGGCAACGGTAAGCACCCATCACAAGGTAGAGGTGGAGGTGGAGGGTTTGGTGGTCTTCTTGGCACACGAGGTGGCAAAACATATTGCGCTTCAATACCCATTTGCACAGCTAAATTGGTGTTTAATGTTCCTAATTGTTGTTCTGCTTCTTCTAATTGTAATTCAATTTCTGGCGTACCTTGATTGTTATCAATAATATCTTGTAAAAGAATTATGGAGTTTTCTGTAGTTGTAATTTCCTTCTCCAAATACAAAACATATAAGTCGCCTTCGTATAAGTTATTCTCGGTAGTCAGAACAATTGGATTGTCATTTCCGTTGTTTAGGTTGTCATCATCTTCGCAACTAACTACTGTAAACAGTGCTAGGAGTAAAGTTGAAAATAGGACGATATTTTTTCTCATAATTATCTGTGTTATAGTCTTACAACCCTTTTAATAAACCGAATGCTATAAAGTTAACATATTTATGCAAACAATATTGTAAAAACGCCTACTTTTTATTTTAAATAACTGACAATTAGTTAGTTTATCTGGTAAATTAATATGGTGTTCGCATCGCCCTTGGTTACAAATTCTAGGTTTCTACCTTTATCCATGTTGGCCATATCAATTGCCGATGTTCCGTAAACTGGAAAGTTAGAAAGCAATTTAGCATTGCTATCAAACAGATAAATTTTCTGTGTTTGCTTGTCTGTAACTGATACATAAATTTTATCATTCAAGTAAAAGATGTTTGGTTTGCTATAATTACCATAATCCAATTCGTAGGTATTTGTTTTAATAGTCAGTCTGTTTTCTGACAAGGCTACAAGCGTTTTACTAGTCGTTTCTAAATAATGTGAATCAGTTAAACCTAAATCCTGTGAGGCTGTATTTCCTTTACTATCAATAGTTATAAGTTTTCCATTTGTGGTTGTTGTTGCAAAATTGCCTTTGTATAGGTATACAGCTTCATCCGAATACTTATAATCCATTTTAGGTGTTACACGTGTTTTTCCAACACGATCTAGAATATATAGTTTGTTTGCAGTTTTGATTACGA
Source organism: Flavobacteriaceae bacterium (assembly GCA_965655805.1). GTDB lineage: Bacteria > Bacteroidota > Bacteroidia > Flavobacteriales > Flavobacteriaceae > Algorimicrobium. The sequence goes on along the minus strand of CBFHJN010000133.1, from coordinate 5,457 downwards.
TATAGTCTTTTCTTCCAATTCTAATATGTTGTGGCTGATGAATAATATGGTCAGTCGTTTTTTCAAAATTAAAACCTTTAACCGTTTTGCCATTATCGTCTAACATGAAAACGTTTTTACCTTGTGTCACCATCAATCGGTATTTTCTGTTATTATCATAGTCAAATACAGAGAGCGGTTGGGTTATTGGGTCATTAAATTTTAACGGAAAAGGTTTCACGTCTTTTCCGTTTCTATCTAAAACATAAACGCGATTCGTGGTAGCAAAAGCGAGTTGCAAGCGACCATTTTTATACATATCTATTTGCTCAATCTTACCTAAAATGGCACCTTGAAGTTGTTTTTTCCAGAGAATTTTTCCACTGCTAGAAATAATATACAAGTTGTTTTTAATATCTTGAATAGCAATTTCCTTCTCTTTGGTTACGTGATTTGTGACAAGTTGAGGTGTGTTTAATAATTCGGCATCAATTTTAACAGTAGCCATTTCGGTTACCGAATTTTCCACTGCGCGCGTTTTTCCTTTTTGAATTACCGCATTTACATGTGCAAAATCATTATCATATATAAACTGTAATCCAGTTGCCTTAAAAGCATCCAGTTTTAAACTTAAACTGTCATTTAAATTTCTGTTGATTATAGTCTCCAGTTTAACAGGATTTACGACACTTAATATAGAAGCCTCATTGCTGAACTGTTCTTTCAGGCTTTTATAGGAGCTTTGCGATCTGAATGTGGTTTGGTTTTTATAACTGGCTATAATGTTATGTATAAGTTCAACATCGTTTGAAAACACAATAAAATTATCGATAATGCAATAGGCTTTAGCTTCATTGAAATTAATAAAAGGCGAAAATGTTTTTAAGAAAAGTTCTGGCTGACTAAAGTTGAAAATATCAATATCTCGATAGGTTTCAATCATATCTTGATCGTTCAACAGCGCATCTTTAGTTATGTAAACGTCTAATGAATTTAAGATAATTGCGCGATTGTTACCTTCGTAAATCACGCCTGTTTCAATAACATTATCAAAAAGATTGGTTGTTAAAGTTGAATCTGATTTACGGAATGCGTTGAGGTTTTTTTTGAAAACCCCATAATCGTTGAACGTAAAACTTAAAAATCCATCACTATTGGCAGGAGTAATAGTGGCTAATTTATTTTCTTGAGGTATGGTGTTTTTGAAAACATCCATTAGTTTTTTTGAAGAATCAGCCGATTTTACAACACCATTAAGTACTAATGCATTTTGATCAATATCCACATCAAAGAATAAATAGTCGGTTAAGGTTAACGTATTCAGACGTTCATTAACAAAAAAGCTATTTATATGATGTTCCTTTTTCTTATTAATAAAAATGGAAAGCTGATTATCATCATTAGACGCGTTGATTAATGTCTTAATAGTTGAATGGATTTTAGCGCCCTCAAGCGTAGCCTTCAACAACGTTTTTGATGATGCTCCAATAAAAACACTATCCTTAATAATGCTGAAAATTTCCTGATTTCCTACCGAGCTTTTAGTAATGGTGTGTTTCTGGTATTTTAAGGACTCAATGCTGTGATTTGGTAAAGAATCTATTAAAAACAGTTCTGGTTTTGTTTTCGTGATTATGGAAAAATCTAAACTGTCATTTGTATTAAATATGGACAGGTATAAATCATCTTCCGTTTTTATATACTGTAAAAGTGCTAGTTTGTTTGAAAGGTTTTCGTAGCCTTCAGAGCTTTCTAAAGTTTGCAAAAAGGCATTATTGCTAATATTGCTTTTAAGACTACCAATATTTTTTACCTTAATAATAATAGCAGCATCATTATTAAGGTAATCCATTAATTCGGTCTTCTTTTTTGAGGAATTACACGCTACAAAAAGGACACTTAAAGTACATAAAAACCAAATGTTTTTCATTGAAGAGGGATTTTATACAAACCTACATAAATATTGTATAGCTTTAAAATGAATAAACACAGAACTTATAATTTCATTTTCAACTGTTCAGGTAGTAATCTGAAAGACTTTCGGTGGTATTTTGTAACACCATATTTCCGAATAGCTTCCCGATGCTCTTTAGTTGGGTAGCCTTTGTTTTGTTTCCAATTATACATAGGGAATTCCTCGTGGATGGTTTCCATATAAGTATCTCGGTAGGTTTTTGCTAAAATGGAAGCAGCTGCAATACTTAAATATTTAGAATCTCCTTTAATAATGGTTTCATGAGGAATGTTTTTAATAGGTTTAAAACGATTTCCGTCCACAATAATAAATTCAGGCTGAATAAATAGCTTATTAATGGATTTATGCATGGCCAAAATAGAGGCGTTTAGAATGTTGATGTTATCAATTTCAGTTGGATAAATATGTGCAAACCCGAAAGACAACGACTCTTGCTCTATAATAGGTTTCAATATATTTCGTTTCTTTTCAGAAAGCAGTTTGGAATCAGTTAAAAGTATATTTTTAAAACCTTTAGGTAGAATAACAGCTGCAGCCGTAACGGGACCAGCCAAACAGCCTCTGCCAGCTTCGTCTGTGCCGCATTCATTGTTAAAACCTGAATATTGTAATTTTAGCATGTAAATAATTCTTAATATAATGACGTTATTATAAATTGTATATACATTTGCAAGGTCGAAAAAATAATTATGAGGAAAATAATTTTAGTCGCTTTTTTAGTGTTCTGTAGTAATTTGATTGTTGGTCAAACAAAACCATCCTTAAACAGAGATGGCAATGTGGAACGAAATACACCGTATAATGATACACTTATCAATCGGTCTTCAAAAAGTACGAGTATAAAGGATATTAAAAATTTTGAGGCTAAAATAGAACAGTATTTAATTATTTCCGAAAGTAATGACACGACCTATGTTGATACCACTTTAACCATCCAAAAGGAATATAAATTTAATTATTTGCGTCGTGATAATTTTGAACTTTTACCGTTTTCTAATGTTGGGCAGACCTATAATTCCTTAAGTTATTCCTATAAAAAAGATGCTTTAATGCCGCTTTTTGGCGCTAGAGCACGACATTTTAATTATATGGAAATTGAAGATATTAATTATTATGAAGTTCCCACGCCATTTACAGAACTCTATTTTAAAACAGCCTTTGAGCAAGGCCAACAATTAGATGCCTTCTTTACTGTAAACACTTCGAAACAGTTAAATTTCTCTATAGCCTACAAGGGGTTGAGGTCTTTAGGTAAGTATCAACATATTCTTACTAGTACAGGAAATTTCAGATTTACAACAAGTTACAAAACCAAGAACAAACGTTATTTTGCCAATGCACATATTGTTTTACAAGATTTATTCAATGAGGAGAATGGAGGTGTACGTGATGATAATATTCCGTTTTTCGAATCAGGTAATCCAGAATTTTTAGATCGAGGTGTTTTAGCTGTAAATTTTGAGGATGCTGAAAATATTTTAAAAGGAAAACGCTTTCATTTAGATCACGACTACTATATTATTAAGGCTAATGATTCTTTAGCTAAGAACAGCTTGAGTGTTAATCATATAATCTCCTTTGAAGACAAATATTACGAGTACAACCAAGATCGGGAGAATACCTACTTTGGTGATGCTTTTCAAACTAGAAGTATAAGAGATCGGGTGACTTTAGAAAATTTTTATAATGAGTTTGGTTTAAACTACAGAAACAATATAATAGGAGATGTAAAATTTAATGTAGGTTACACCAATTATAATTATGGTTATAATAAGGTAACAGTCATCAATAATCAATATATAACCAATAGGCTTAAAGGTGAAGTACTATCAGTTAATGGGCAATATGAGAAAACCATTATTGGATTTCAACTACAAGCTGAAGCTGGATTAAATGTTGCTGGCGATTTTGACGGGAATTACCTAATAGGAAATGCATCTTATAGATTAAATGATAATTTCAAATTTGGAGCAGATATTAGTCATAACTCTAAAGCTCCAAACTATAATTATCAATTATACCAAAGTGTTTATAAAAATTATAACTGGCAAAGTAATTTTAATAATACCGAAACACAGCAACTAGGTTTATATGTTGAATCCAAATTGTTAGGATCTGTAATGGCTCATGTTACCAATATAAATGACTACACCTATTTCAAGAAAGGTGGTGTCGATAATTTAGTAAAGCCATTTCAAACCAATCAATCCATTAGTTATGTTAAGTTGAAATGGGAAAAAGGGTTTAATTTTTTGAGAAAATTCACCTTATATAATACCATCATGTATCAAAAGGTGCAAGATGATGGTGCGGTTTTTAATGTGCCTGAATTTACCACACGTAATACATTAGTTTATTCCAATCGTTTTTTTAATAATGCCTTGTATTTGCAAACAGGAATAACCTTTAGTTATTTTACCAGTTATAAAATGGACGGCTATGATCCGTTGTTAGCCGAGTTTTATGTGCAGAATAATGAAGATTTTGGGAGTTTTCCCCGATTTGATTTTTTCGTGAATGCTAAAATCAGTCAAATCCGGATTTATTTAAAAGCCGAACATTTCAATTCAGCTTGGACAGGCTATGATTTTTACTCCGCACCTAATAACCCTTATCGAGATTTTACGGTAAGATTTGGCGTTGTCTGGAACTTCTTCTTATAGTGCACCTAATTTTGGAGAGTTATAGAGATTTTGGTATTTCATTATTGTGTTTAGTTGGCATCTGTTTTTGTTATTTTCTGTTACAAAAGCGGAATAGATTTATTCGGGCTGTTTAATTTTTGATGTGTAACCACTTGATTAGGTGGGTTTGAAAAAAAATATAAAAAATACTTCAAAAAAAGTTTGTTTAGGGTTAAAAAAGGGTTGTACATTTGCAGCCGCTAAAGACGGTATATTTGGTTTTAGTGAAGTTCATTGAGAGATAAAGTGGAGTTTGATTAGGGGTTAAAAAAACAATTTCAAAATAAATCAAAAAAAGCTTTGCGGTGATAAAAAAGGTTGTATATTTGCAGCCGCTAAAAACGGCAGGTCTGTTTAAGTGAGTGTTCATTGTAAAGTGTAATAAAGATAGGGTTTTGGGTTGTAAAAAATAATTTCAAAAAACTTCAAAGAAATCTTTGCAGGGATAAAAAAGGTTGTATATTTGCAGCCGCTAAAAACGGTAATGTTTTTAGAAAGTTCTAGAGTAGTTTATTGAGAATTTTGTGAGGAAAAAATATTTTATATTTTTTCAAAATAAAGTTTGCGGGTTAAGGATTTAGTAATTATATTTGCACCCGCTTAAGAGATAAACGCCTTAAGAGACGATAAAAAAAGTTCATAGACATATTGAATTGACAGCGTAAGATTTAACTGGAAACGGTTAGATTAAACAAAGAGAATAAACCATTTTGAGTAATTAGATTATAAACTATTTCGATTAGTTGTTAAATAATATTTAAGAATTAACGATGAAGAGTTTGATCCTGGCTCAGGATGAACGCTAGCGGCAGGCTTAAC
>CBFHJN010000132.1:5315-8200 GCA_965655805.1 Flavobacteriaceae bacterium | reverse complement strand
AGATTAATCACAATCTACAGGCTCAAAGTTCCAATGAAACAGGAGCTTGGTATATGTATTTTTATAAGCATCAATTTAAAGAAAGTGCGTTTGGAATACAGGGCGATGTGCAATATAGGAATTGGAATATCATGGGCGATTTAGAGCAATTACTATTGCGTTCTGGAGCAACCTATTCTCCAAAAAACACCAATATAACTTTCACATTTGGCTATGCCTATATTTTAAGTGGTGCTCCTGGTGATAGTGATGAAACCACTTTTGAAAATAGAATCTATCAAGAAGCACTTTTGCCACAGAAAATCGGGAATCGCGTTTACTTAACACATCGGTTTCGGTATGAGCAGCGTTTTGTAGATAATCAAGACTTTAGAACACGTTATAGGTATAATTTATTTCTGAATATTCCCATAAATAATTCAGGTTTTGAGAAACATACCATTTATGCAGCATTGTATAATGAGTTATTTATTAACGGTCAGCAAGATATTGGCAATGGACGTGAAGTTGAATTTTTCGATCGAAACCGTACCTATCTTGGAATGGGTTTTGTTTTAAATCCTAAAATACGATTTCAATTGGGATGGATGAATCAGAAATCGAATGCTCAAGGGAAATCACAATTTCAATTAAGTATGCATCATAGCTTCTAAATTTACTGTATTTTTGAGTTAATTTATGAAAGCATCTTACCACAAATACATTCTTAACTTTAAGCAACCAAGCGGTACGTCTCGAGGCGTTTTAAAAACCAAAGAAACGTGGTTTATCAAGCTTGATCAAAACGGAAAGCAAGGCATTGGCGAATGTGGTATTCTACGCGGTTTGAGTGTGGATGATGTTCCAGAATATGAAGAGACATTGCAGTGGACATGTACCAATATTCATTTAGGATTAGCTGATTTATATGATAATTTAAAGAAATTTCCGAGTATTCAATTTGGATTGGAAATGGCATTTAAGTCGCTGGAATCAGAATCTCCATTTCATTTATTTCCTTCGGAATTCACTCAAAATAATAAGTCAATTCCCATAAATGGCTTAATTTGGATGGGAACTGAAGCGTTTATGAAACAGCAAATTCAGGATAAAATTGAAGCTGGTTTTAGTTGCATTAAAATGAAAATTGGTGCCATTGACTTTGAAACCGAATGGGCTTTATTGAAATCCATTAGAAAACAATTTTCAGCCCAGGATATCGAATTACGAGTAGATGCCAATGGCGCATTTTCTGAAACCGAAGCATTGGAAAAACTAAAACGTTTATCTGATTTGGATTTACACTCCATAGAACAACCCATAAAAGCTGGACAAATAGAAGATATGGCTAAACTTTGTGAGGAAACACCCTTACCAATTGCCTTGGATGAGGAGTTAATAGGTATTTTTAATAATACCGATAAATTGTCGCTTATAGAAACCATAAAACCACAATATATTATTTTAAAACCAAGTTTTATTGGTGGTTGGCAAGGAAGTCAAGAATGGATTCAACATGCCGATTCTAATCAAATTGGTTGGTGGATTACCAGTGCTTTGGAGAGCAATGTGGGTTTAAATGCCATTGCACAGTGGACGTATATACTTAACAATAGTTTACCACAAGGTTTAGGAACTGGCAGTTTGTTTACTAATAATTTTGAGAGTCCTTTAACCGTGAAAAATGGTTCTTTATTTTACGATAGTCATAAACCATGGAATTTCACCCTAACTCAATAATTAATAACACATTACAACAATAACTCATTAATTCAATACATCATTAAATATGTACATAGAACAAGCATTTAAAGGTCTTCACGAGTGGTGGCGATATATTATTGGAATTATGGTTATTTTTATGGCTGTACTAATTGGTCAAATTCCATTTATGCTTGCGGTTTTTCTTAAAGCTATTTCTGATGGTGATAATATTATGGGTATGAATGAAACCCAAATGATGAAAATGTTGGAACCTAACTTAAATTTGTTCCTGATGCTATTGTCTTTTGCCGGTGGATTAATTGGTGTTTTTTTAGCTGTAAAATATCTACATAAACAATCTATCGTTTCCTTAACAACTGCACGTAATAAAATTGATTGGAAACGCTTTTGGTTTGCCTTTATTTTATGGGGAATCGTGTCCACTAGTTTTATAGTTTTAGATTATTACGCATCGCCTGAAATCTACGTTTTAAATTTTAAGTTGGTGCCATTTTTAATATTATGTCTCATTGCTATTGTATTAATTCCTATACAAACCAGTTTTGAAGAATACTTATTTCGAGGGTATTTAATGCAAGGCATGGGCGTAATTACTAAAACTAAATGGGTTCCTTTAATTACAACATCTATAGTTTTCGGATTACTGCATATTGCCAATCCGGAAGTCAAACAATTGGGCTATGTAGTCATGGTGTATTACATAGGAACCGGTTTGTTTTTAGGAATTATGACCTTAATGGATGAAGGCATTGAACTGGCTTTAGGCTTCCACGCAGCTAACAATTTATTTACGGCTTTGTTGGTTACAGCCGATTGGACGGCTTTGCAAACGCATTCCGTTTTTAAAGACACATCATTACCTGAAGCGGCTGGATTTATGGATGTATTTATGCCAGTATTCATTGTATTTCCAATTATCCTTTTTGTGTTTTCAAAAAAATACAAATGGAATAATTGGAAAGATAAACTTCTAGGAACTCTTAAAGAACCTATTATTGAAACTGCTAATACTTTAAATGATTAATTGCAAATGACTCCAAAATTTGATAAAGTTCACAATCATTTTCAGTTAAATGGCTACCATTACAATCGTGAAGATTTAAAGGAAGTTGCTTATAGTTATATTAAAGAAGGAAACGATTTTGAAATAGCGATTGGTGAATTTTTAGTGGATTGGTTAA
>CBFHJN010000132.1:2010-5216 GCA_965655805.1 Flavobacteriaceae bacterium | reverse complement strand
GCTATGGTGCATTCCGCTTTAACAACGGGTAATTTATTTGAATTACAACCCAAAGATCGCGCGCTTTTATGTTTGCCAGCTACGACAATAGCCGGAAAAATGATGTTGATTCGTGCTATGATGTTAGGCTTACATCTGGAAAGTATTCCACCTAAAAAAACACTTCAAATTAATACGCGAAAAGTTTATCATTTTGCAGCCATGATTCCCATGCAACTGCAAAATAACTTGGCTAAACTTGGAAACATAGAAACCATCATAGTTGGAGGAGCTCCTGTTTCAAAAGATTTAAGGAAAACTATTCAAACCTTGAAGCCAACTGTTTTTGAAACCTATGGTATGACAGAAACGGTGAGCCATATTGCGGTAAAACAACTCAATAATTTTATAAAAGAAGCCACAAATCCATATTTTCAAGTATTACCTGGCGTGAAAATTTCGCAAGATGATCGCGAGTGTTTGGTTATTGATGCTAAAAATATTTCAGACGGTATAATTGTTACTAATGATGTGGTTAAAATTCATAGTTCAACCACATTTGAATGGCTAGGTCGCGTGGATTATGTAATAAACTCTGGAGGTGTTAAAATCCATCCCGAAGTAGTTGAAAATATACTCGCAACGCAAATAGATTCCCGTTTTTTTATAGCTTCGTTGCCTGATGATGAATTGGGTGAACGCGTCATTTTAATTATTGAAGACGAAAACAGACGGATAACAAATGAGGTGTTTTTAGATTTAGATAAACACCAAGTTCCTAAAGAAATTTTCTTCTTAAAACATTTTAAGGAAACCCATTCTGGCAAAATACAGAGAAAAAAGACGGTTGCCTTACTCAAATAACCCGTTCACGAATTCCCGATTTTAAGTATCGGTATTGTGCTTTAAGTTTGCCTTGAATTTAAAACACAAGACCATGAAAAATCTATTACAATTCGTATTTGTAGCCATTATAAGTTTGCAACTACAAGCTCAAGAACGTACCATTTCTGGAACTATTTCAGATGAAAATGGACTGCCTTTACCAGGAGTGAATATTATTGTTAAAGGCACTTCAAACGGTACACAAACAAATTTTGACGGTTTGTATACCATTCTAGCTAAAGAAGGTGAAATTTTATCCTATTCATTCATCGGTTATATAACGACACAGAAAAAAGTAAAGAAAAACACGACGGATATTTCCTTCGCGATGGAAGTAGATTCCGAAGCATTGGAAGAAGTTGTTGTGACAGCTTTAGGTATGAGTCGAAAATCGAGAACTAAACGAACTTCAAATCAAGTAGTTAAATCTGAATATTTAACATACAGTGCCAATCCAAATACGGTTCAATCCTTGTCTGGTAAAGTTTCTGGTTTACAGATTAATTCTATGAATACAGGTGTTAACCAAACTACACGTATTGTTTTACGTGGCAACCGATCGTTGTCTGGACCCAATCAAGCACTTATTGTTATTGATGGAAAAATTTCATCAGCTGAAACGTTAGCGAATATGAAACCTAAAAATATTGCGAGTACGAATGTTATAAAAGGAGCAGGTGGAAGTGCTTTATATGGTTCTCAAGGTGCGAATGGTGTTATAATAGTCACAACAAAAGACAGCAATTACAAATTACCGAAAGAAGTCAAACATCATATTACCAATCCAATTTCCTATGCCAGCAATGATGTATACGAAGAAATTGTAGAAAACGCCTTTGAAAACGTGAAAACAAAACCCTTATCCACGTTCTCTATTGATGTGGATAAAGCATCCTATAGTAACATCAGAGGCATGATTAATAATGGTCAAGACATTCCAGCAAACTCGGTTAAGATTGAAGAAATGGTAAATTATTTTGATTATGAATATCCACAGCCAAAGAACAAACACCCTTTTTCAATTAATACAGAACAGATCCAGACACCTTGGAATACGGATACGCAATTAGTTAGAATAGGGTTACAAGGGAAAACCTATGAAAATGAGGATTTACCAGTATCCAACTTAACATTCCTTATTGATGTGTCAGGCTCTATGGGACATGCAAATAAATTACCGCTATTAAAATCGGCTTATAAATTATTGGTGAATCAATTACGTCCTGAAGACTATGTATCTATTGTGGTTTATGCTGGAGCAGCAGGTGTAGTTTTGGAGCCAACATCAGGGATTGAAAAAGAAAAAATAATGGCAGCATTAGATAGGTTGCGTTCAGGCGGCTCAACAGCTGGAGGTCAAGGTATAGAGTTAGCGTATAGTTTAGCCGAAAAGAACTTTAAGAAAAACGGTAATAATCGGGTGATTTTAGCAACGGATGGCGATTTTAATGTGGGTGCGTCATCGGATAAAGACATGGAAAAATTGATTGAAGAGAAACGTAAATCAGGTGTGTTCTTATCTGTTTTAGGATTCGGATATGGGAATTATAAAGATTCCAAACTTGAAACATTAGCTGATAAAGGTAATGGAAATCACGCCTATATTGATACCATGCAAGAAGCGCAAAAAGTATTTGGAAAAGAATTTGGAGGCACATTATATACGATTGCTAAAGATGTAAAAATTCAAGTGGAATTTAATCCTTTGGTAGTTCAAGCCTATAGATTAATTGGATATGAAAACCGCTTATTAGCAGATGAAGATTTCGTTGATGATACCAAGGATGCAGGCGAATTGGGCAGTGGACATACCGTTACGGTTTTATATGAAGTGATTCCTGTTGGTGTGAAAAGCCAATATTTAAAAGATATTTCCGATTTAAAATATACCAAAAGGGAATTAACATCTAACTTTTCTGATGAATTGTTCACTGTAAAATTCCGCTACAAAAAACCAGATGGCGACAAAAGTATTGAAATGGTGTATATACATGAAAACAAAACTCAAGTAGCATCAACCGATATGAAATTTGCGTCAGCCGTTGCTTTATATGGTATGTATTTGCGAAACTCAAATTATGATAATAATGCTAAAATTTCAGTTGTGTTAGATTTAGCAAAACAGGGTAGAGGTCGTGACTTAAACGGTTATCGATCTGAATTTGTAAGACTGGTAAATACTTATAAAAGCTTGTAGTGATTAAAAAATTTATTTATTGAGAGCGTTTAAAAAATTAAGCGCTCTTTTTTGATGTAACTTTATAAAATGCAAAAGACGCACACAAACCAATAAAAGCAAAAACAGCCAGGGTCATAAAAACATGTCTATGACCTAGAACACC
>CBFHJN010000132.1:0-1910 GCA_965655805.1 Flavobacteriaceae bacterium | reverse complement strand
ATCCAATAAAAAGCCAATTATAGGACCAGCAAAAATATCAGGTGTATAGCCAATTATAGAAATGAAACCTACGGCAGTTCCCGTAATTACCAAAGGTATTTTGGCTTCTTCTAAAGTTGCAAAGTACAAAACACGTACAGAGTACACACCAATAGCCATTACAATAATAGACAATATAAATAAAAACGTTTCATGACTATTTATCAGGCTCGTTGAAAAGATAATACTAGTAATGAGCATCATTAAAAAGCCTATGATAATCCAAAAAGAAGCACGTGTTTTATCAGCTAATAAACCAATAACGACACCTATAAGAGGACGCATATAAAGGAGGTAAGTGCCAACTTGAGCAGAATCTATATCATCATAATTCATAACATCTTTGGCATAGAGGCTAAAAACATCTGTCATTTTATAGCCAAAATAAGCGCAGAGAATAATAATCATAAGCAACCAAACACTCGGGTATTTAATGACAGTTTTAAAATTTTGCAATGTTAGACTTTTTGATTTTTTGGCGGATTCTTCAGAATAGCTATCAGTATTTAGAAACAAAAAGACCAAAATACCAATCAGTAAAACTACTGATGATGTTGCAACAATAACCATTTTAAAAGCATGTTGCTTTTCTATTAAACTGGTATTAGTGACATCTGAATTTAAAAAGAATGAAAATAGCAAGACACCTAATGAGCCAAAAAGAGCTGCGGTTAAACCACGACCACCATCTAGAAAACCAAAAGCCATACCTTGATGATTGGTGCCTCCCCAAATTCTAGTAGCTTTTATCATGGCTGCCCAAAATAAAAAGATGGTTGTAAACCCCCAAAAACCATACAATAAATGAAGTACAATTAGGGAAGGGTAAGTGGCTAAATAAAATCCGCCGAAAGCCGTAAGAAATAGCGAAATAGCCATAAGTTTGTTGGGCTTAAATTTATCAGCTAAAGGACCACCAAAAAGGTATGAAACCAAAGCAACAACGCCATAAACAGAAAAACAACTACCTAATTGGGTGTTATTTATGGCGAATACTTCTAAAAAAGTAGGTCTAAAAATACGTGCTAAAACAAATGGCAAAACAAAAACAGCTTCACCAGCTAATATAAGTAAGAGGATAGTAAAGGCTGATGAAGCTGATTGTTTTTTAAACATTATACCTGTAAAACGCCCATGTTAAAAGGTTTTTCAATAGGAGCATGATTTGCCGCTTCAATTCCCATACTAATCCATTTTCTAGTGTCTAGCGGATCAATAATAGCATCTGTCCAAATACGTGAAGCCGCATAATAAGGTGACACTTGGTTGTCGTAACGGTCTTTAATTTTTTTGAAAAGTTCCTCTTCTTTTTCTTGTGTAATTTCTTCACCTTTCTTTTTAAGTGAAGCTTTTTCAATTTGCAGTAAAACTTTAGCTGCACTATTTCCGCTCATAACAGCTAATTCAGCACTTGGCCAAGCTACAATAAGTCGAGGGTCATAGGCTTTACCACACATGGCATAATTTCCTGCGCCATAGCTGTTTCCTAAAATAATGGTGAATTTTGGTACTACACTATTACTAACGGCATTTACCATTTTAGCACCATCTTTTATTATACCACTATGTTCGCTTTTACTACCAACCATAAAACCAGTAACATCTTGTAAGAAAACCAAAGGAATTTTTTTCTGATTGCAATTGGCTATAAAACGAGTCGATTTATCAGCTGAATCATTATAAATAACACCACCAAATTGCATCTCACCTTTTTTGGTTTTAACCAATTTACGTTGGTTGGCAACTATGCCAACAGCCCAACCATCTATACGTGCATAACACGTGATAATGGACTGACCGTAACCAGCTTTATATTCTTCAAATTCGCTATCATCAACCAAACGCTTGATAATTTCATACATATCATATTG
>CBFHJN010000131.1:0-8278 GCA_965655805.1 Flavobacteriaceae bacterium | reverse complement strand
AATGGCACCACCAGTAGTAAACGGACCATATTGAACTTGGCTACTTCCTTTTAAAATTTCAATAGCCTCCATTCTAGCAATGGATGGAAAATAGTAAGCAGCTGGTGCGCTATAAGGAGCAGGTGCAATTAAAACACCATCTTCCATAATGGAAATTTTGGCGCTACGTTCTGGAGATGTTCCTCGTAGACTAATATTTGGTCGTAAACCAAAACCGTCTTCTTCATAAATATTTACACCTGGAACGGTTCGTAATACACGATTAATATCGGTGTAATTGAATTTTGCTAATTCTTCAGGTGAAATATAATAGGCAGAACCCGTTCTGTTTTGTGCGACATATTTATTTCCAAATATTACAGTGGTGGAAATAATAACTTCATTTAAATTTTGGATAGAATCCGTTGGTTTCTCATTTTGAGCAGCTAGTGTTAAGCTGAAAAACCCTGCGAATAGTGATAAGTTGATTTTCATTTTTATTTAGACTTATTATAAATAGATGTTTGTTTCAGGTTGCAAAAGTAAAATCAAATATGGGTTTCTGCAAGTTTATTTAGAATAAATAAAAATAAAAAAAGTAAGTATTTGGCATTCAAATTTTTATAGTTATGTAACATTTATTACATTCAGATTGAAATAAAATGATTTAATTGTCGTTATTTACTATTAGATAAAATCTACAAGTTACCTATGAAACACTTTATGTTATTAATGCTAGTTGTTTTCGTTTCAACTGGTGTTTTTTCGCAGAATTGGCAGACTAATTTTAAAGAAGCCCAAGAAGAGGCTCAAAAATCTAAAAAACCAATTGTTCTGATCTTTTCAGGATCTGATTGGTGTGCACCGTGTATCAAGCTGGATACGCAAATATTTCAATCAGATGCTTTTAAAGCTTATTCCGATAAAGAAGCTGTATTGGTTCGAGCCGATTTCCCGAGAAGGAAACAAAATGCCTTATCAGAAACACTTCAAAATCAAAATAGAGCATTAGCCGAAATGTATAATCCAAATGGGTTTTTTCCTTTTGTTTTATTGTTGGATGCCCAGGGAACTGTTTTAGGTGAATTGGGTTATGAAAAAATTGAGCCGCAAGCTTACGTTAATAAACTGAAAGCGTTTTTAAAATAAATGAAAGTCATTGTAACGGCATATTGTCTCTTTTTATTCTCAACAATTACCTTTGCACAAGGTGCTTATAAGCGCACCATGAAATTAATGGGAAGTCGTTTTGATATTACCGTTGTGGCAGATTCACAAAGTCAAGCTGATGGTTTTATAGACCAAGCCGTTGGCGAAATAGAACGGATTGAACGTTTAATATCCTCTTGGGACGCTAATTCTCAAACATCCTTAATTAATAGAAACGCAGGTATAAAATCTGTTGTTGTAGATCTAGAATTATACCATCTTATTGAACGTGCTATTGGTATATCAAAACTCACGCAAGGTGCATTTGATATTTCGTATGCATCCATGGATAAAATTTGGAAGTTTGATGGTAGTATGATTGAGAAACCATCTGAATCGGAAATTTCTGAATCGGTTTCAAAAGTGGGCTATAATAAGATCATTTTAAACAATAAAAACATGAGTGTATTCCTGAAATTAGCAGGTATGAAAATTGGTTTTGGAGCCATAGGAAAAGGCTATGCAGCAGATAAGGCGAAGGAAATCTTAAAGCAGAAAGGCGTGCAAGCAGGAATTATAAATGCGTCTGGCGATATGAATACTTGGGGTTATCAAACAACAGGTGAAGCGTGGAAAATAGCCATTACAAATCCGCTAAATAAAGACAAGGTGTTTGCTATGTTGCCAGTAGATAATCGTGCTATTGTTACATCTGGGAATTATGAGAAATTCGTAAAATTTGATAATGTTCGCTATTCGCATATTATTGATCCAAGAACAGGATATCCGAGTAAAGGAATTATAAGTGTGAGTGTTTTGGCACCAAAGGCAGAATTAGCCGATGCGCTTGCCACATCTATCTTCGTTATGGGAAAAGATATAGGACTAAATTTTGTCAACCAGTTGGAACATATAGATTGCATAATAATCACAGATTCAGGTGAAATATTTTACTCTGAACAAATTCAACCAAAACAATGAAAAAACTTATAATACTTTTGCTATTTGGGAGTTTATTAAATTCTTGCGTAACTATTAAAGAATTTGATAAAGTGAATATTAACGATCCCGAAATGGTACTTTCAGCAAAAAAAATTGAAAAGTTTGAAACAAATTTTCAATTATATCGCGAAGCATCGTCAGGTGCAAACGGTGGAAAAACAGGAGGCGGCTGCGGTTGTAATTAAGATGAAAAAAATATATACTGTATTTCTATTCGTTTTAACCCTAACAGCTTTTGGGCAATCAAAACAAACCGATAGTTTGTCAACCTATAAAAAGCGGGTTCTAGAAACCACTGAAGTTGATTTTTTAATGAGTTATTACTCACAAGATGGCAATCATGCAGCTGTTTCAGGAGGAATAGGTACCGAAAAACTTACTGATATAACGCCTACTTTTATTGTGGCAATTCCTTTAAATAGTGATGATGTTTTAACGGTTGATGCTGGCATTTCTGCTTATTCATCGGCATCATCAAGTAATATCGATCCTTTTGACTCTTCAAATCCTGCTAGTCCATTTTCGGATTCTTCAGGCGCTTCTGCTTCAGATACTTGGGTAAATGCCAATTTTAGTTATGCGCACAGTTCAGATAATAGGAATGATATTGTTGAAGGCCATGTGAGTGTGGCATCAGAATATGATTATTTTTCTATAGGTTTTGGTGGAAGTTATACCCATTTGTTTAATGAGAAAAACACGGAACTAAGCGTTAAAGCTAATGTGTTTTTAGATACTTGGAATCCGCAGTATCCAATTGAATTACGGCCAGACTTTACAAATCCTAATATTGTTGGACCAGGTGCTTACAATCCTTTTAAATATGAAGCTTTTACGAATGAATCCCGAAATTCGTATAGCGTATCATTAAGTTTTTCTCAAATATTAAGTAAAAATTTACAAGCCTCTATTTTTATTGATGTTGTGCAACAAAATGGTTTATTATCAACACCACATCAACGTGTATATTTTCAAGATCAACCCGATTTTTTTATTGACGATTTTCAATTGGCTGATGATGTGGAACGTTTGCCAGACACGCGATTTAAAATACCAATAGGTGCGCGTCTAAATTATTTTATTAATGAGCGTTTAACGGTACGAACCTATTATCGTTTTTATAATGATGATTGGGGAATAAACTCGCATACGGCAAGTATTGAATTGCCATTTAAAATTTCTGATAAGTTCACAATCTATCCTGTATATCGTTATTATACGCAAACTGCAGCTGATTATTTTGCACCTTATGAAGGCCATTTATCCAAGCAAACTTTTTATACATCTGATTACGATTTGTCGGAATTTCATAGTAGTCAGTATGGTTTCGGTTTTAATTACATCGATATTTTTGCAGCTATGCACTTGTGGAATTTCGGTTTAAAAAGTATCGATTTCCGTTATGGCTATTATGATAGAAGTGATGGCTTGAATGCCCACATAGCTTCTGTGGGATTTAAATTTGTGTTGGATTAAGTGCAGGAAATACTATTTGTTTTTTAAAAAAGTCCCTTGTAATATTACCAAATGAAATTAGCTTGGGTATTATTCACATTTATAATGGTGCAAACTGTTTGTGCTTCAGAATGGTCATGCTTAAAAGCATTTAACCAAGAAACCGGTCAGCAGACCTTATCACCTAAAGATTGGCTTAAGTCAGATAGATGCAAAAACACACAAGTTTGGCAGCAAGCTAACAGGTATAATTTAGAAAATCAACTCCCATTAGAATACACAACCATTAGTCAACGTCGTGATTTTTATGAATGGTATTATACTTCAATTTCGGATAAAGGACATGAGGTAGTTTGGCCAAAAATGGCACATTATATTTCAACAAAACTCCGATTAACTAAAGCCTTTCCATTTAATATTTTTATAAAAAAAGATATTAAAAACTATGCGTTTCAGGGAAGTGAAGTTGTTTTTAATCAAGCTTTTACATCATTAAAAATACTTTATAATTCCCAAGAAATTCTAAAAGCTGAAGCAGGTTTGGACTGGGATAAAAGCATTCTCTATCAAGAACAGACTAATTGGATACAAGATATTTATAAGGATATTGATGACGATGCCTTAAAGACTATAGAAAAAATGGCAAAAGGTAAAGGGTTTTATAGTTTAATGGTGCCGAAAGCCATTCGGTTTGAAGGTGATATTTCTAATCAAGAAACACGGTATCAGTATGCTTTGGAGGATTTAAGAATCTATTGCAAAAAGCGCTACAAATAATTTAACGGTAACTTAAAACCAATTTCTTTATTTAAGTTGTATATTTGCACGCAATTATAACCGTAATTGCATCATGATAGCACACATCAACAAAATTTTAGGAGAAGGATTAACGTATGACGACGTTTTATTAGTTCCAGCATTCTCTGAAGTTTTACCTCGCGAAGTCAGCATAAAATCTAAATTTTCAAGAAATATTACCTTAAATGTTCCTATTGTATCCGCAGCTATGGATACTGTTACAGAAAGCAAAATGGCTATTGCTATGGCGCAAGAAGGTGGAATAGGTGTGTTGCATAAAAATATGACTATAGAAGCGCAAGCTTTTAAAGTTCGGAAAGTTAAACGTGCTGAAAGCGGTATGATTATCGATCCAGTTACCTTACCGTTAACAGCAATCGTCCGTGATGCCAAACAGAATATGGCGGAATACAGTATTGGTGGTATTCCCATTGTGAATGAAAATGGGGTGTTAAAAGGTATTGTTACCAACAGAGATTTACGCTTTGAAAAAAATGATGATCGTCCAATTATTGAAGTCATGACGTCTGAAAACTTGGTCACAGCTGGCAAAGGAACATCATTACAAGATGCCGAAGGTATTTTACAGGAAAATAAAATTGAAAAACTTCCCGTAGTTGATGACAGTAATAAACTGATTGGCTTAATTACGTTTCGTGATATTACCAAATTAACACAAAAACCAAATGCCAATAAAGATTCTTTTGGTCGTTTACGTGTGGCTGCAGCTATTGGAGTTACTGGCGATGCACTTGCTCGCGCTGAAGCTTTAGTTGACGCTGGTGTTGATGCCATTATTATTGATACCGCTCATGGACATACCAAAGGTGTGGTAACCATTTT
The DNA here is from genome assembly GCA_965655805.1 of Flavobacteriaceae bacterium. Taxonomy (GTDB): domain Bacteria; phylum Bacteroidota; class Bacteroidia; order Flavobacteriales; family Flavobacteriaceae; genus Algorimicrobium. Next base: position 3,052 of record CBFHJN010000131.1, on the reverse strand, counting down.
AAAGGAAGTTAAAACAAAATTCCCACATTTAGATGTGGTTGTTGGTAATATAGCAACTGCTGAAGCTGCTAAATATTTAGTAGAAGCAGGAGCTGATGCCGTAAAAGTAGGAATTGGACCTGGTTCTATTTGCACGACGCGTGTGGTGGCAGGAGTTGGATTTCCACAATTTTCTGCTGTTCTTGAAGTAGCAGCAGCTATTAAAGGTTCTGGTGTTCCCGTAATTGCAGATGGTGGTATTCGTTATACGGGTGATATTCCAAAAGCACTTGCAGCCGGAGCCGATTCAGTTATGTTAGGTTCACTTTTAGCTGGAACAAAAGAATCGCCAGGAGAAACCATAATTTACGAAGGCCGTAAATTTAAGTCTTATAGAGGTATGGGTTCCGTGGAAGCTATGAAACAAGGTAGTAAGGATCGGTACTTCCAAGATGTGGAAGACGATATTAAAAAATTAGTACCAGAAGGTATTGTAGGTCGTGTACCATATAAAGGCGAATTAAATGAAAGTATTCATCAGTTTGTGGGTGGTTTACGTGCTGGAATGGGATATTGTGGTGCTAAAGATGTGGAAACTTTAAAAGAAACGGGTCGTTTTGTGAAAATAACTGCTTCTGGAATTAATGAAAGTCATCCGCATGATGTGACTATTACGAAGGAATCACCTAACTACTCGCGATAATTACTCGTTTTTAGATTTGTTTTTATAAGCTTTTGAATTGGATTTTATCAGTAGATATGGCACACCAATACATGTTGCCATTATAACTGCGTAAAATCCAATCTTCTCATCATTTAGCCATTTAGAAAATCCATAACCTATTAGAATGATAGCAGCCATGAAATACATGACATTGGCGAATAATGACGCAATTTTTTCAATATTATAATTGGCTTTATCTTCATCAGACATGGTATTATAACCAGCTATTAAATTATAAAATTTAAAATTCTTGATGAGTACGGCAATAACGATAAATATAATAGCAGTTAAAATCATAGTGTTTGTTCGTTATAAAGTTGACCACGATGCGGCTTCAAAGCATCGCGAATGGGTTTCATAATATTTTCAGGAACAACCATAAATGCTGTAGCATGCATCTCATTTTCTGCATTAAAACCTGTTATGTTTAATTCTAGCTTTTCACTTTGAATATATTCTTTTAAATGAATTTCATGATGTTCAGCAATTTTTAAAGCATTAGGTCCTCTAAAATCCCAAATAAGTTTAAGGTTTTTCATGTTTGAATAGTAGATTTATGTCTTTCAAAAATAAAGCATTTTCTTAACTCATTTTAATTTTTGAAGAAAATTTAATATTTTAGATTTTAGATTTTACCTATAAAAAACTGATTATGAAACCAGAGGTAACGACTAATTTTAAAGCAGGAAAAGCACAAATTTTTAAAAATCCATTTTTAGAACGCTTAACAAAAACAGATCCGGTATGGAATGTTATTGTTTACGGTTTGGTTAATTTGAGCTTGGTCTATTTAGCTATTGTCGAGATGGATTTAGCAGTCTTGCAGTTTTTAGCTTTATTCATTTTCGGACTTTTTTTCTGGACGTTTGCCGAATATATCTTACATCGTTATGTTTTTCATTGGGTTACTGAAGCGAAATGGTCTCAACGATTTCATTTTATTATGCATGGTGCACATCATCATTATCCTAAAGACGAAGAGCGCTTGCTAATGCCACCCGTTCCTGGTATTATTTTAGCCGCTATGTTGTTTGGGTTTTTCTTTCTAATTTTTTGGTTATTGGGTGTCACTAAATTGGTACATGGATTTTTTCCAGGATTTTTTGTAGGTTATTTGTTGTATTCGTTTGTGCACAGAGCCACTCATATTATGAGGCCTCCTAAAGGTTTTAAGAAGCTATGGCATCATCATAGTCTGCATCATTATCAATATCCTAATAAAGCTTTTGGTGTGTCGAATAGGTTTTGGGATATGGTTTTTGGTACCATGCCTCCAAAAGCTAAACGTAAGAATTAGGGTAGTAAATTCTTCATGCGCTGCAAAAGTGTTGGATGCGAATAGTGCATAAATACATAGGCTTTATGCGGTGTTAAATTACTCAAACTGTTTTTTGATAATTTTTTTAGCGATGTTATTAAAGGTTCGGCAGCATAGGTGTTTTTAGCATAATCATCTGCTTGGTATTCAAATTTTCTGGAAAACCAATTCATTATTAGTCCTGTAATTTCTGAAATCGGACTATACAATAACCCGAAGGCAATTAACCCAACGTGAAAACTTGCTATCTCTACACCCAACGCATTTGAAAGTAACGGATTCGAAATAAATATTGATAAGATATATAATGTCAATCCGGTCAATAATACCGAAGTTAACAAATTGAAAATGATATGTTTCTTTTTATAATGGCCAACTTCATGGGCTAGTACAGATACAATTTCTTCGTCTTCTAAATCGTTGATTAATGTATCATATAATGTGACACGTTTTTCACTGCCAAAACCTGAAAAATAGGCATTGGCTTTGGTGCTGCGTTTGGAGCCATCAATCACAAAAATTTTATCTAAAGTAAAACCAACGGTTTCTGCATAAGCCGATATTTTATCACGTAAACTGCCATCTTCTAAAGGTGTTTGTTTGTTGAACAAAGGAACAATCAATCGTGCGTAAAACATATTTAAAAATATGGTAAAAACAGTTACTAATCCCCAAGCATATAACCAAAAAAATGTTCCAGTAGCTTGATAAAACCAAATTATTAGTGCTAATATGCCACCTCCTAAAATGGTCATCATGAGTAAACCTTTCATCTTATCTATAATAAAGGTGGCTCTAGTGGTTTTATTAAATCCGAATTTTTCTTCAATCACAAAGGTTTGATAATAGGAGAATGGTGTGGTTAAAATATCACTACCAATCATAATGATGCCAAAGAAAATTAAGGCGATGATGATTGGGTTTTCGGAATAATTTCTAGCCATATTATCAAAATATTCAAAGCCATCTAGAAAAAGAAAAACTAAAGTTAGGGTGATAGAAAAGGTAGATGTTAAAATGCTAAATTTGTA
>CBFHJN010000130.1:0-8281 GCA_965655805.1 Flavobacteriaceae bacterium | reverse complement strand
AAACTCAACAAGATACAAATAGATTCCATTGCAGATACCAAAACACAAATTAAGAAAGACCCGTTTTTAAACACCTCATTAGATTTTTATTCCGGAGTCGTTGTCGCATTAGATTCGCTTAAAAATTTAGGTGTTAATTTAAAAGTGGATATTTACGATACTAAAAATATGGTAAGTGAAGTAGCAACCATATTAAATTCAAATGATTTTGACAATATGGATGCGGTTATTGGACCGTTAATGTCCAGTAATTTTGAAAAAGTAGCGGCTCATTTGAAAACCAATAATACTCCTATAATTTCACCTAACTTAAAAGATTTAAACCTTTCAGATAATGTGTTTCAAACCATGGCTTCGGAAGATCTCTTAAATGATAAAATTGTTAATTATGTAAAGAAAGACTCTACAATTAATCAAATAATCATTATTTCAGATCATGGTCGTACAAAAGTTTCTAACAATTTAAAGACACATTTTCCGACAGCGCCTCAAATATTTTCACGAAAGGATAAAAAAACAGAAAAAGATGCCTTTTACATTTATGACACTGATATTATTTCGCAATTAAAACCTGGTAAAAATGTGGTGTTTTTAGAGACATCAAACCCAGGATTTGTATCTAATGTTACTAGCAAACTAAATTCTTTAATATCTAAAGATCGTCAAATTATTTTGGCAACTACAGATATGGGTAATGCTTTTGAAGATGATGAAGTTTCTAATTATCATTTATCTAATTTACAGTTAACGTTTGCCACAATTGCAAAAACGTATAACGAAGATGATAACAACAGCTTTGCTATAGCCTATGAAAGAAGGTTTGGCATCACACCTAATAAAACCGCAGTTCGCGGTTTTGATGTGACTATGGATGTGGTTTTACGCCTAGTGAATTATGCCGATTTTTATGAATCGGTTATTCAAGCACCATTAACGGAATATGTTGAAAATAAATTTGCTTATAAAAAGGAATTATTTAGAGGTTATTATAATGATACGGTGTATTTAGTGAAATATGAAGATTTGAAAATAGTAGAAATAAAGCAATAAATATGACAGCTACCGTAACCTATTTAGGTGATTTGCGCACTCAAAATACGCACTTACAATCAGGAAACACCTTCGTAACAGATGCACCTGTAGATAATAATGGTAAAGGTGAAGCCTTTTCGCCAACCGATACCGTTGCAACTGGTTTAGCGAATTGCATGATGACTGTTATGGGAATTAAAGCCGCAGATATGGATTATGATATGTCGGGAACGAAAGCCGAAGTCACCAAAACGATGGCTTCCAATCCACGTCGAATTTCAAAAATTGAAGTGGTTTTTAGTTTTCCAGAGTTAGCGAGTATAAAAACCCGTAAAATTTTAGAACACACGGCTAACACCTGTCCAGTTCTATATAGTTTACATCCCGATATTGAAAAGGTTGTAACCTTTAATTGGAAGTAAATTTCACTCTTTCATGGAACCAGACAAAGCGTTTCTTATAAAACTCGCTCATACCAAAATGCCATTTGGCAAATATAAAGATCGGTATTTAATAGATTTGCCAGAGTATTATGTGGTGTGGTATCATAACAAAGGATTTCCAAAAGGAAAATTAGGAGAGATGCTGCAATCTGTTTACGAGCTTAAACTAAATGGTCTTGAAGAATTGATTCATAACATAAAACGTAATTTCCCAAAGCAGTAGTTATTAGATTAGTATTCAGTATTCAGTCGAAACTTTGCGCCTTTCTACCTTTGAAGCTCTGCCACTACGCAAGCTTTGTTAAAATAAATACGACACGCTAAACGCAGTTCTTTACAGCAAACAACTCCGCAACTCCACCACTAAATTCATCTTCATTTCATTTAAAAATAAAAATACTAAACACCCAAACTATTAAACTTAATATTGTAAATTTGCAGGCGTTTAACAGCGCAACATGACAACTACAACAAAATACATATTTGTAACAGGAGGTGTAACATCTTCACTTGGTAAAGGCATCATTGCAGCCTCTTTAGCAAAACTCTTGCAAGCCCAAGGATACCGTACAACCATTCAAAAATTAGACCCTTATATTAATATCGATCCAGGTACCCTAAATCCGTATGAGCATGGCGAATGTTATGTAACGGATGATGGCGCCGAAACCGATTTAGATTTAGGTCATTACGAGCGTTTTTTAAACGTACCAACCAGTCAGGCGAACAACGTAACCACAGGTCGTATTTACCAAAGTGTCATTGATAAAGAACGTCGTGGTGAATTTTTAGGAAAAACCGTTCAAGTAATTCCGCACATAACGGATGAAATTAAAGAACGTGTTCAAAAACTAGGTAATTCGGGCGATTATGATATTGTAATAACCGAAATAGGTGGAACCGTTGGTGATATTGAATCACTACCATACATTGAAGCTGTACGACAATTACGTTGGGATTTAGGTGATAATAACGGACTTGTTATTCACTTAACATTAGTACCATATTTATCGGCTGCTGGTGAATTAAAAACTAAACCAACCCAACACAGTGTTAAAACACTTATGGAAAGTGGTGTTATGGCAGATATTTTGGTGTGTAGAACCGAACACGAACTGCCAGCAGATTTACGTAAAAAATTAGCTTTATTTTGCAATGTTCGTGAAGAAGCGGTAATTCAGTCCATTGATGCATCTACCATTTATGATGTTCCTAATTTAATGCTCAAGCAAGGTTTAGATACCGTTGTATTAAAAAAATTAGGACTTGAAAGTCACCAGCCAGATTTAACACGTTGGAATGAATTTTTAAAGCGACATAAAAATCCGCAAACCGAAGTAACTATAGGATTAATAGGTAAATATGTGGAATTGCAAGATTCGTATAAATCTATTTTAGAGGCTTTTATTCATGCAGGTGCTGAAAATGAAGTGAAAGTTCATGTGGAGCCTATACATTCAGAATATTTGAATGCTGATAATATCCATGTAAAACTTTCACATTTAAATGGTGTTTTAGTAGCGCCTGGTTTCGGTGAGCGTGGAATTGAAGGTAAAATTCATGCTGTAAAATATGTACGTGAAAACAACATTCCATTTTTCGGAATTTGTTTAGGTATGCAAATGGCAGTCATTGAATTTGCTAGAAATGTACTTAATTTAAACGATGCCAATTCAACAGAAATGGATGACAAAACAACCAATCCTGTTATTGGCTTAATGGAATCGCAAAAAGATGTTACCGAAAAAGGAGGTACCATGCGTTTAGGATCTTGGACATGTAATTTGAAAGCTAACAGTATAGCACATAAAGTATATAAAGCTAATGTTATTGAGGAACGTCACAGACATCGTTACGAATTTAATAACACCTATAAAGAGCAAGTTGAAGCTTTAGGGATGATTGCTACAGGTACAAACCCAGAAACAAATTTGGTGGAAATTGTAGAAATTCCTGACCATCCATGGTTTGTTGGTGTACAATATCATCCGGAATATAAGAGTACGGTTGCTAATCCGCATCCGCTTTTTGTGGCTTTCGTTAAGGCTGCTTTAAAACATAAAAACAAGAATAAGAATGCCACTATGGCATAAAAATAATTTTGGATAGTTTTTTGTAATCAGCATAAAACTATTTAATCAATAAATTTATCGTGTTTTTTAAAGCGAATTCTGACCTATAAAATGAGCACTTAAAAAGCGGTAACAAACTACAATATGGAACAAAAGAAATTTGACCTAAATTCGATTATAGGTTTTGTACTGATTTTCGGAATACTTGTGTACATGATGTACACCAACCAGCCAACGCCAGAAGAATTAGCTGAACAAGAGCAAGCCAAGCAAGAGCAAATTGCTGCTGAAAAGCAAGCTCAAAATCAAGCAGAGACGGCTATTGCCAGTGCTGAAGATTATTCAGTAGTTAGTGCGCAAGATTCTACACAAATGGCAGCCATGCAAAATAAGTTAGGATCTTTTGCTTACTCGGCCAGCTTGCCATCAGCAAAACAAAATTCAACTGAAGTTAAAACAGATGTTTTAGATTTAAAATTCAGTAATAAAGGTGGTTACTTATCGGAAGTTAAATTAAAAAAGTTTGTCGATTTTGATTCTATTCCAATCTATCTTATAAAAGATGGAAACACGGATTTTAATATCAATTTCGGAACAACGGATAGTCGTATTTTAAATACCAAAGATTTATATTTTGAGCCAACCGTAACTAAAAATGGTGAAAACACGGTAGTTTCCATGAAACTAAAAGTGTCGGCTAACCAGTTTTTAGAATACCGCTATGAAATTCAACCGAATGATTATATGGTTGATTTTACCATTCGTTCTCAAGGTTTAAGTAATGTTATTAATAGTTCGCAACCTATTAATTTAAATTGGGAGCTGAAAACCTATCGTCATGATAAAAGTATCAGCTATGAAAATCGTTACACACGTTTAACGTATCAATATGAAGATGGCAAAATTGATAAATTAAGTCCAACAGGTGAAGATGAAGAAACTGAAGTTGAGGTGAGTTGGTTATCCTATAGACAGCATTTCTTTAGTAGTATCTTAACGGCTAAAGTGCCATTAAAATCCGTGCAATTCAATTCAACCGACTTGGTTGAAAATGAAGAAATTGATACTGTATTTACAAAAGCGTTTCAATCTGGATTTGCTTTAGAGGCTAATGCAGGCGAATTAAATCAAGATTTAGGGTTCTATTTTGGACCAACAGATAACAAGATTTTACAGAAGTATGACATTGGTTTAGAAGATAGTATTCCATTTGGTTGGGGAATTTTTGGATGGATAAACCGCTATGTTTTTGTCCCATTATTTGCGTTTTTAGCAGGATTTTTGCCATATGGTATAGCTATTATTGTTATGACCATTTTAATCAAAATGTTACTATCGTTTGTGCAATACAAGCAATTCTTGTCTCAAGCTAAATTGAAAGTTTTGAAACCGGAATTGGACGCTATTCGAGAGAAACATAAGGGTAATAAAATGAAAGCGCAGCAAGAAACTATGGCTTTGCAAAATAAAGCTGGTGCTAGTCCGTTAAGCGGTTGTTTGCCAGCTTTAATACAGTTGCCAGTTTTTTATGCCTTATTTCAATTTTTTCCATCAGCTTTTGATTTAAGACAGAAAAGTTTTCTTTGGGCAGACGATTTATCATCTTATGATATTGTAGCCGATTTACCATTCACCATTCCATTTTATGGTGATCATGTCAGTTTGTTTCCAATTTTGGCTTCCATTGCTATTTTCTTCTATATGAAAATGACAACAGGTCAACAAATGGCTTCACAACCAACGCAAGAAGGGATGCCAGATATGGCCAAGTTGATGAAGTATATGATTTATTTATCACCATTAATGATGTTGTTTTTCTTTAATAATTACGCATCTGGTTTAAGTTTATATTACTTTATTTCCAATCTAATTAGTATCGGGATTATGTTAGTTATTAAGAATTACATTTTGGATGAAGATAAAATTCATGCACAAATTCAGATTAATAAGAAGAAACCGAAGAAACAAAATAAGTTTCAGAAAAAAATGGCTGATATGATGGAGCAAGCCGAGCAACAGAAACAAGCGCAAGAAAAGCGCAAGAAAAAATAAGTTAAAAAAAAGCTGCCTTAATTGGCAGCTTTTTTAATATAACAAACTTTAGTTTTTTTCGTTTAAACAACTATAATATATATTGATAATTATGAAACAGATATTTTTTGTTTTGATGCTAGCAATGAGTTTTGTAGGTCAAGCTCAAACGTTTAACAAGTATGATGCTGATGGAAAACGCGATGGTAAATGGAAAAAGAATTTTGAAGGTACTCAAGTGGTTCGTTACGAAGGAACATTCCAGAACGGAAAGGAAATTGGTGTTTTTAAGTTTTATAAAAATGTGAAGGGAAAGGCTGTCCTTTCGGCAACGCGAGAGTTTAATCCTAATAAAAATACAGCCAAGGTGACTTTCCTGGCAAGTAATGGAAACATTATAAGTGAAGGCATGATGCGCGACAAAATATATATTGGCGATTGGAAATACTACCACAGCAATGGAAAGCAAATCATGACTTTAGAACATTATAATGAAGAAGGGCTTTTAGAAGGCACTAAATATATTTATTATTTAAGCGGACAAATTGCGGAACAAGCACTTTATAAAAATGGAAAGCTACACGGAAAAACAACTGGATATGCTGAAAACGGAGCCATAATTAAAGAACATCAGTATAAAATGGGAGAATTGCATGGAGAAGCTAAATTTTATGATGAAGCCGGAGCACTCGTAGTTGAAGGTGTTTATCGTAATGACCAAAAGCATGGTATTTGGAAATACTATGAAAATGGAACTTTAAAGGAAGAAAAAGATTTTACACCTAAAAGTAACAATCCGTATAAGAAGAATAACTAGTATACTAGAGCACGGTAAAATAACGCCGAAAAACAAAATATAAAAGCTCCTTAATTTCTTAAGGAGCTTTATTGTTAGGTATACATTTATAATTTTTAGCTATTAATCAATCAAAATGGGGAATACCTAAACATAAGGGGTACAATATATATTATTTGTCAAGACTATCAAACTATGATTGTATTTTATTTTAATAGAGTATCTTACAACTCAGATAAAAATAAAGGCTATTGGTTTTAAACAATAGCCTTTACACTTTTTCATAGCAATTTTAATTTAACGACCTTTCAAATAACGCGTTTAATATTTTTTACTTTTTTATAAAGGTGGTAAAACAACCTTATCATTAGCATATTAAACGCCTTTGGAAGCTTATACATCAACAGCAATAATGTTGCTCACGCTGCCGTTCGCTTCAGTTAAGGTTGTACCACCTAAACTATAACTAACCTATGTGCATTGTGTATGACTATATTATTAGGTCAAAATTCAATACTTAATGTTATTATAATTAGTTTGGTAACATAACTTTATTAAGAACATGAATAACACCGTTTCCTGCTTGTACATCCACGGCTACTACACCAATATCTGTTGCACCTGAACCATCTGTGATATCTGCAATGTTGCTGCCAGTTCCAGGAAGGGTTACAGTAAACGTACCACCTTGTAAAGAAGTTGCAGTGGTGTTTCCTGGGTTGTTTAAATCACCTGAAACAATATTGGCACCTCCTACGACATGATATAGTAAAACTTGCGTTAACACTGGTTCTGCTGGAATTGCTGCTAAAGCATCAAAAGCTGCATTTGTTGGAGCGAATACTGTGAAATCTGGATCAATACCATCGCCATTACCACCTTCAGTTCTTGATAGAATACCTGCGAAATCTGTCATTGGAGTTAAATCTGTAAGCGCAGTAACAAGCGTTGAAAAATTCGGATCGGCTAAAGCAAAAGTAACTACAGTTGGTATACCAATTACGGCGTCTACAGCGTGTATTACACCATTAGTTCCAACTACATCAGCAGCGCTTACAGTAGAAATACCATTAAATGTTACACCATCTGATGTGTTAAAATATAAACTCATTGGGTTACCGCCAGCACCTGTTGCACTGGTATTTGTGTAACCAGCCTCAGCATCTACTAAATCAGTTGAAAATGTAGTACCACTCAAAACATGGTTTAAAAGCACTTGAGATAAAGCATCTGTAGGTACATCACCTAAACTAGCAAAACCATTGTTTGATAAAAAATCGGCAAAAGCCATATCGCCTGGTGCTAATACTGTAAATGGTCCTGCACCTTGTAATACCGATACTAAATTTCCATCAGCAGCACCTAAAGCCGCTACTAAATTACTAAAGCTAGGATTTGCTTGAGCATGGTCCACAACGTCTGGTAAACCAATAACACCATCTACAATGTGAATTACACCATTTGAAGCTGAAATATCAGCGGTACTTACGGATGCTACGTTATTAAAACGCACATCACTGTTGGCTGTGTTGAAAAACAAACTCATGCTTGCCCCTCCCGCACCTGTTGCATTTGTAGAAGCATATCCTGAACCTTGGCTTACTAAAGCTCCAGAATTCACTGTACCAGAAATAACATGATTCAATAAAATTTGAGATAATACATCGGTTGGCACATCACCTAAAGAAGCAAATCCGTTCGCTGATAAAAATGCTGCAAATGCATCGTTGTCAGGTGCTAGAACCGTAAAGGGTCCAGGTCCCTGTAAAACTGAAACTAAATTGCCATCAGCTGCCTGTAAAGCGGCTACCAATGAACTTAATTCTGGAGTTGCCAAAGCCAAATCAACAATATTGTTTTGTTGTGCTGGTGGTGTGTAAATGTTGTTATCATCATCACTACTACAT
>CBFHJN010000129.1:2616-8299 GCA_965655805.1 Flavobacteriaceae bacterium | reverse complement strand
AACTCATAAACATTCATTTGTTTACGAACTATCAGGTTGTCTACTGTTAATTCATTTTCTCCTGCACTGTCAATTATGTTTAATTTCCACCCACTACCTGAAAAACCGCTTGCAAAAGATAAACTACTTAAATTGTTTTGAATTATCGCACTTCCTCCTACGTCTAACAATGCTGATGGAGATGTTTCTCCTATTCCAATATCTCCTGTAGTGGTAATTGTGAGTGCTACATCTGTATTTAAATCAGCTGTTGATGCAATTTTAAAGCTTTGTGAATCTGAATTATCAACACCAGCAACCCATCTACGATTTAACGTTAACAACCATTGTATGAGTGAATCACCAGTACCACCTTGTTCAATAGTAAGACCGGTTGTGCTGCTTGTGTTAGATGTATTTTCATAAATATGTAAAGGTGAGGTTGGTACAGTAGCCCCAATTCCAACTAATCCTGATGTGTTAATTACAAAATGATTATTGCTTGAAAAATCCGCACTTTCGCTTATTTTAAATTTATCTGAATCACTATTGTCTATACCTACTGTCCATCGTTGGCCTCCTGTCAATAAAAAATGTAATGTACTATCCCCTGTTCCGTCTTGCTCTACTGTCAAGCCTGCCGAAATACCGGTATTTGTATTGTTTTCATAAAAATGGGCTAATGATACGGGTGTTTTTCCTAACCCCAAAGTTACACCGGCTGCGGTTCCTAATTGAAAAACTGAATCATTATATGTAAAATCAGTTATCCCTTCTAAATCTCCGCCTGAATCAACCCTAACCATTCTGTTTGTTGCCCCGTTGCTTAAATCTAAAACAGCTAATGAACCAAGCCCTAGCGATGTTCTTCCGGTAGTTGCGTTTAAATTTGTCGCTCCACCATCCCATTGGTGTCTTTCCGAATAAGCGGTATCCCAATTTGTTCTCTCTCCTGTGTCCAGGTGAATACCTCCTATTATAGAATTATGAGTAAGGAGGTCAAAGCTACTACCTCCTGCCCCAACCTGTGTACTTCCTCCTGATGTTTGGCCGTCTACACTGGTTAGTGGAATATTAGTAGCTACATAATTAACATCCGTTGTTTGGGGATCGTAATGTATTATTTCTTCTAATCGTAACTTAACAATTTTAGTCCTGTAATTTTTGGCAAATGAAATAATACGAAAATAATGGGTGACTGCGTCTTGGTCTAAACGTAAAAAATATGAAGTATCTAATATATCTGCATCGTCGTACAAATCAATACTTAGGAATTGTTTATATCGTTGCCGGTCACTTAATATATTAAGCGCCATTGTTTCTAATAAGGGTAAAGCCGTCCCTGCTGACTCGTCGTTTCGAACCCATTGGGTAGAATTTTCTCCCCCGTTTGTGTCTACATAAATCGCTCCTAAATCACCTGACTGACCGCTATCACCAAATAATAATTCATGCTCCTCGATTTCTCTACCTTCAATATCAGCAGTTAACCTTAAGAAAGAATCGAACGAAACATCGGTTACTATTTCGCTTTCATCTGATGTTACTAATTTTGTTAACGTAAAACTAGCCGTATCAATATAAAGATTAAAGGCGTAGTTTTCTACTTCGGTTATTTCCCATTCTATTTTTATATTGTATTCGCCAGATTCTCTTATTAAAAAAGGATATGTTTTAGGAGATATAAATGTATACCAAAACCCAGGGATACCGGTAGTAGCTACATTTACTAATTCTTGTGCATCTGGATGCACAATTGTTATTTTTAATTGCGAATTCTGAATATTACCTACTGATGATATTTTTTCTCCATATAAATTAAAACGAATCTGCAAATAATCGTTATCGCTTTGTTTTGTTACGCTAAAAGTATCGTTAAGTGTCAGTATTTTGTTATCCGAAACATTATATACTGCATCAAGTTCTATTATATCACCGTTAAACGAATATGAAATAAACTGAATATCCCACGGGCTATTTGAGTTTTGAAAATCTGTTATATCTGAAACTAAATCTGTTCCTAAGTTTCTGTTTCGATGGGTAATATCAACACGTTTAAGCGGAGGTATTAACATGACCGTAGGATCTCCTATTATCTTCCAGTCCGTGGCGTTTGTCAATCTACCAAAAGACGCTTGTACTACCGCCAGTGTCGTCCAGTTTACAGAAAAATAACTACCTTCATTAAATTGATTCTGAGCCTGTATTACATACCTCCCGTGCGCTTGCTTAAGAACACAATTAAATGGTTTTAATAAAGCCTCAATTACCTCAAAGCATGAAAAAACAGTTAGTCTACCGCTTTTTATCTCAGAAAATCTATCTGAATAAACATACGAGTCAACCAATGCGCAATTACTGTCTGTTTGATAGTTAACCTCGTAAGTCCCTAATCTAATCTCGAAATTCAACGGAATATCAATAGTGTCAAGAGCTGTTTTTATTAAAAATATTATTGATTTTTTACCGGTGATTAATGCGCCCGTACTATCCCTGAATTCATTTGATTTTAAATATTTAAGTGAGTCTGTTGCTGAAAGTCTTATTTCTAAATAAGGATTTATAAGACTATGCTGCATTCCCTCCGGTTCTACATACCCTTGCCATTCTAATACTCCTGAACGATAATAATCTATTCTCCAATCTTTATAATCCGATTCTAATAAAGCTGAATAACCAGACAGGTCTGATTGAGCTATCCTAAACGTAAATACTAATTCACTGCCCTGTATTGTAGATATGTTGTTCCTGGACGATCCAACCGAACGTAAAATAACAGGATTAGCCCCCGCTTTTTGTATTGGAATATCCTGGGCTGCTTCACCATCCTGTAATAAATCCACACGATACAATATATCGTCATTTACATCATAAAATTGATAATAATATATTCTTCCGTATGCCATTTAAAAATTTGTTTCGCTTATTCGTTTTGCATCTTCAACCATAAATAATAAATCCTGACCTTCTATTTTTGCAACTAATTTCATATTGTTTTCTGGCAACTTATTAGGAGGTGTTACTCTTTCTCCGGAAGTTAAAAGGGCAGGGTAAGTATCGTTTGGATACCCAGAAGGAACAATGCCTCCTTGTTCCATTTTTGCTGCTTTTGTGTGTTTGTTAAAAAGCCCTTTTAATGCTGCAATGCCTATCGCCGCTGTCGCTAATCCTAATAACCCTTTACTGGATTCTTTTGCAATCATTTTTGCTATGGCCTCTGCCAATAAAGCATTGACTATTCTGCTTATTGCATCAAGGGCTACGTTTGCTAAATCTATAAATCCTTTTTTTCCTTCTGCTACCGTGCTTCCTAGAACACTTGCCATTTGAGCCAAAGAAGATGAAACGGTTTGAGTGATTAAATTCATCCTGGATGCTTGCTCTGCTGCTAGTGATTCTGCCTCTGCTATCCCGTTCATGCTTGCTGCAAAATCTTCGTTTATAACTGCTCCTTGTAATCTTAAGTTATTAATTTCTTCCTGGTCTGATATTGCGTCCTCTCCTAATTTGTTTAAAAACTCTTGTTCTAGATTAACTTCCATCAAACTTGACTTCATTTGTTGAATAGATGCGTCTCCATCTTGGAAGCCTAATCGAACTAAATCGTTTAGTGCTTGTGTGTATACATCTGCTTTAGCGGCAACATCGTCAAAAGAATTTCCTAACACAATATTTAACTGGTTAATATAACCTATCTCGTCACCAACGTTTTTTAATATTTTTTGCATCTCTCCAAACTGAGAGGATGCATTTGCTGCTCCTGACGAATCTACATTAGCTGTTATATTGGTTGTTGAATCACCTCCTAAGTCTGGAATGTCGCTGGCGGTTAATGTTTCGTCTAGTAAATCCTGTAAAGCATTTCTTGTTTTTTCTATTGACGCTGTTACTTCGTTAAAGTTTTTTTCTGATGTTTCGGCTGCAAATTCCGCTGCTTTTGCAAAACCTCCATACTGCAATACTGCTGCTGTTAACGTTTTTTGAAGGAAATTTAATTCTTTTGCCTGTCCATCTACTAACTCAGTAGTTGCTTTTTCTTCAAGTTCCGTAAGTTTATTGGTGATTGCTTTTACTTTAGCCTCCCTGAGAAGCTCTTTTATGTACGCTTCTTTTGCTTTAGTTGCTGATTCCGTGTTTACAGTTTCTATATTTAGGTTGCCAAAATATTCAGGGCTTATTCTGTTTAATTCCTGTAATGCTGATTTTCGTTCTTTTAATGATCTGTTCTCATCTTTAGCTACTCTTAATAATTGTTCAACTTTTACTTTTTGTGTAACAATAGATTTATTAGCGGTTTCATTTACGCTTTCTATGGCTTGTTGTGTTTGATTTGCTCTTAATCTTACTGCTGCAATTGCTGTAACTACTAGTCCTATTCCTACGGCAACCGCCCCCAATGGAGAGGTTAAGGCAGGAATTAATTTTATCATCTTACTAAAAACAATCAACGCTGGCCCGGCTGCTGCTGTAAACGCTCCTAGCGTTACAACAAATCTTTTTTGGCTGTCATCGAGCATTCCAAACCATTCAGTCACATTGCCTAACACCTCTGTCATTTTTTCAAGCACAGGAACAAAAGCCTTTGAGACCTCTGCCCCTAATTCTGTCAACGAGGCTTTTCCTGAAGCAATAGCTTGATTAAGCTTAAATTCTGCTGTTTCTGATGCTGCTAAAAAAGCATTATCTAACGCACCTGTTGACGTTCCAAGAGAATTAAATATTTTTGCTGTTTCTGAGGCGTTTGAACCCATCAAATCTAATACACCTGATAATGCCCTGATATTCGGGAATACAGTTGATAATGTTTCATCGCCATATTTCTTTTGAAGGGTTTTTAATTGGGTTAACGCAGCGAATAAGCCCTGGTTTTTTATAACATCGCGCATTTCTGCTGCTGATGTACCCATGGCGTTTAAAGCGTCTCCTGCTTCGGAAGTTGGTTTTAATAAAGAGTTTAAAATAGATTTTAATTGTGTTGATGCTGTGGCTGCGTCCGTACCGGTTCTAGTCATTGCTGCAACAGCCGCGCCTACTTGGTCGAATGTAACGCCCATTTCAGAGGCTATCGGTAATACTTGCCCTAACGAAGCTGCTAGTGCGGGCGCTTCTGCCTTGCCTTCTTTTACCGCACTTACTAATATATCAGTTGCTTTCGATGCGTCAAGGTTAGCTGAACCATAAGCATTCATTGCGGAGGTAACAAGGTCTGCGACTATTTTTGTTTCTCCTAACCCTGACGCAGAAGCTTTTGCAGAAATAGTCAAAACATCCATCGCCTCAGCCCCTCTTATACCTGCCGAAGTGACAAAGAATAAGGCATCCGCTAATTCTGAGGGAGCTCTACCGATTTGAGGGGCTAATTTTAATATGTCTTGCCCCCATTTGTCGACTTGTTCTTGCGCTACACCTACAAGGCCGACTACTTTTGATAAAGAGCTTTCAAAATCTTTCTGAAGTTTAAACGCTGCTACACCGGCTGCTGCTAAAGGCAAAGTCAAGCTAGCCGTCATTGTTTTACCCGCAGAGTTGAACTTATTAGACACGTTATTTATTTCTGCATTTAACGCTTTTAATTTAGTTGTATCAACTCCTAACGTTACGATTAATTCTCCCAGATTCATTTTCCTGCCCTCTTATTTTGTTTTTTCGCAAACCCAAGCAAAACTGATTTCATTTCTTCCGTTGTCTGTTCTTTTTTGGGTTT
>CBFHJN010000129.1:0-2606 GCA_965655805.1 Flavobacteriaceae bacterium | reverse complement strand
TCTCTCGTACCAGTTAGGAATAAAATCCATTGGTTTTGTCATCTCTATCCCCTTTTTACCATGCGCCCACCTAAACTGATTTACGATAGCCGAAGTTAATAACCCGGAACGATAATCTTCTTTAAAATCATCTGGAGGCTCAACAACGTAATACGCTTCCCACTCAGACAATTGTGTGGAAGTAAGATAAGGGAGTAAATAATCAGGATGTGGAAATCCTAAGTCTTTGCAGAGCCTGAATTGGAATCGCCGACCATGTCGGCTTCTAAGTTTTTTACTATATTATCCTTTTCTTTTTCAAGTGCGTTAAGATTTCTGGCTACACTCACAATTTTATCAAGAATCTTATAACTAATACTTTCGCTTAATGCTTTATAATCATCTGATTTTAAAATAAGCTTCCCTTTTTCATCGCATATAGTATTTACAGCTAATTTAGCCCTGTAATGATCCCAGTTGTAATCTATTTTTACTGCTCCATCCACAATTGATTGTTCCATCCATGAACGTTCCCAATCTTCGCGCTCTTTCGCAGTCATCTCCCTGACATAAACTACATCTCCGTTGCCTATCTCTACTTTTTCCTGCTTTAGATTAGCATTTTGTAATAATTTGTCTCTACTTAATAACATTGTTATTTGATGTTTAATTTAATCCGTGATTAGGATTATTTTTTTTATGAATTACCGCCTGAATCAACAGTTACTGAGCCACTTATTTCAATGGTTATGTCGATAGTTACTGCATCGTCTACCACTATGTTTGTCGGTAAACTAGTAACCAATCCTGTAAAAGCCATTGTTGTTTGTTCGGCGTCTGGCAATTGAACCTGGTAATTCTGTAATTCGTCATTCTCAAAATCTGCTTTCATAAGGTCATAGTTTGTCCTTGTGAAATGCATTGTGAATGTTAATTGTCCGGCATCCCTGATACTTGCTATCTTTTCCCGATACCCTCCTGTTGAATCTAGCGAAGTGACATCAATAACTTCCCTGGTCATTCCGGGGCCGCTGATGTTTTTTACCTCTGCTAGAGCAACCCATGCTCCTGTGGAGCTTTCTGCGGTTGGATCCCATCTATTAAAAATAGTCCCAACTCCTGAAAACGCATTACTTGGCATTTCTCTCCTCCTTCTTTAATTATCTACGCTGTATTTCAAAATTAATTATAAATCTCGGTCTATTATTCTTGTCATAATCCAAATGAGATGGCCCGTTTGAACATTTAATTAAAGAATAATACGTCCCGTTTACTGTCTCGTTCGCTCTACCATGCAATGATGCCCTTATTATTTCTGATAATGCGTATCCGTTTACATAATTTTCGTTCCTAATTCTTATTTGAATTGCCGGATAATCATATCTTTCTTCTTTATTGTAAGTTAACATAGGTTCTGAACTAATGCCCTCAAATATTGTAACTGTATTATTTGGGGATGTTGGCTCTACACCTATAAATAAATCCGTTCCGTATGTTAATGATACCGTACTGTCTGAAGCTAAAATGTCTTTTATGTCGATTGATACGGCATTCATTTTATTTTTGCTTTACCTTGAATTATTTTTAAAATTACTAATTTATTTCTTTTTAAGGCTGCTTCAAAGAATTTTGCTCCTGAACCCGGTCTACTCCAATTCACACCATCACCATCCATTAACTCATGAACAGCTGCGGCATAATTAGCGGTGAACCCCATTGTCATTGATGAACCTTTAACCCCTTTTGTTAAATTTGCTGTCCAACTATTTCTTAAATTTCCGGTATCAACAGGAATTAATGGGGGTTTTTCATCCATATCTCTCCTTACATGAATAGCAATATCCACCAAAGATTCTGAGGAAATATTTTTTATCCTTTTAACCTCCCTACTTAAATTAGCTTGTATTTTATCAAGTCCTTTTATCATAAGTATGCTATTCTTAAAAATTCTGTTCCATTTAAATGAGGCGCCTTTTCAAACTTCATGACTTTATACGCCTTTTGTATATGGTTAGGATTTGGTATGTCGCTTTCAAAATCATCAAACGTTCCTAAGTATAAATAACCTTCTTCATCAATATCTTCTAACGTCCATACTTTAGAACGGGATATAATTTCTCTTCCATCTCTTGTTTTAACAGTTTCTGAAACGTCTTCCCACCTACATTTTATTTCGTAAGGTTCATCGAAAGTATAATTCCCTATTCCTGTATTTGTAGGGTTGCTCCAATAAACCGCGGTTTGATTGCATAAAGACACTATTTTATTGCTTAAACTCATGTATCGAAACTTGTTACTGCTGTTATGTTAGCTTTTCTTTTTCCTGATTTCTGTAAAATACCAGTTGTATCAAGCGTTAAGGCTGTTTGTCCGTATGTTGTGCTTTTTAATCCTTCTCCGAATATGTCTGCATACCATGCTTTTGCCTGCCCTATTTCTTCTTTTACTGTTTGTCGTTCTCTGCTTACTGCCATTAAATGAGCGGTTAACCATCTCTCTATTTCTTTTAGCGTAGTAGTTGACAAACCTTGTCCGCTTAATGTATTTGTAACAAAGTCATTTGCTGCTAATATATACACATCAATTGCCGAATCATCTAAATTCGTTTCGATTATTTTTTTTACCTC
>CBFHJN010000128.1:0-8350 GCA_965655805.1 Flavobacteriaceae bacterium | reverse complement strand
CTATGTCGCTTTTTTTGCCTTCGTCATTAATAAACAGTTTATCATCTTTAAAAATTACCGAATACACAAATGGTTCTGAATAAGACCATTTTATAAGGTTTGGTGCCTTGAAGTGTAAATTTCCTTTGGTTATAATATCATTGGATAGAAAATCCATGTGTTTGTATTGAGTAAATTCACTAGTAATCGTTTTGGTAGTTTTGGCTTGTTGTTTTACTAAACTTTTTAAAGCATCAGCTTCTGCCGAATTCATGGGTTTTTGCGCCTGAACATTCAGAATAAGAAGGAAACTAAGAATAAAAATACTACGCATAAGCTGGAATGTTAAATAACGTATCTATTGTTACAGATTGAAAATTATTATCACGTAAAAATAGCAATAACTGTTCCAAAACCCTAACCGATTTTTCGCTGGTATCATGCAGTAAAATGACATCGCCAGATTTGAGGTTTTTGGTAATGCGCTTTAAAATTTGTTCTTCGGTTAGGTTGGTCGTATCCAAGGAGCGTTTGTTCCAGCCAATAGTGGTTAAATTCAAATTGTGGACAGCACGACGAATATTAGGGTTGGTGACGCCAAAAGCAGGACGATATAACTGCGCATCAAGTCCGCTGATTTGTTTGATGATTATAGTTGTTTTTTCTAATTCAGCTTGCACTTTTTGGGTATTAAAAAACCCGAAAAAGTTATTGTGTGAATAGGTATGATTTCCTACTGTATGACCTTCATTTATAGTTTGTTTGAATACTTCTGGATGGGTTTCAATATGTTTTCCAATGCAAAAAAATGTGGCTTTGACTTCAAATTGTTGAAATAAGGCTAAAACTTGTGGTGTAAATTCAGGATTTGGTCCATCATCAAACGTAATGGCTATTTGGTTTTTTGATGCGTTTTTATTCGCATTAAAAATTTTTAAATGATATTTCCAACTAACCAATGAAGAGCCTAAAGCTGTTAACGTAAACCACATAATAATGAGTAAAACAAACCACCAAATGCTTATGGGTTTTATTAGAAATACACCTAATAAACCTATAAAAATAACACCAGTTGTTAGATTTACCGATTTAAAATTTAGCATTGTTTTAGTAAGGTGAAACTATGGTTTTCTCCACGATACTGGTTATATAAAAGAATGTTTTTATAATGTGATGATATAATGGAATTCAATTGAAACGTTCGTGGTGCTTTTTGTGTTTTTAACATTTTTGAAGCTAAAAGCAGTCCAAAAGCAGAAACGGTATTAAATTCGCCAACCCAAGGTTTATAAACCAGTTGTTGTGTGTTTTTAAAATCGTTCGACGTTAATTCGTTATAAAACGTATCAAATTCCACGTCGCCATTATTCCCTAAAATGATGGCATCTATTTCTGAAGGGTTTACATTATTTGCATTTAAAAACTGTAGTGCTTGTGCGGAAACGGAATCTAATGGTAAGGTATTGTAAATTTCTACAGCTGCTATTTGAGCTAAAGAGGTGTCTCGTTCTTCACTAGACACTACAAAAAAATTGGCGCCTTCACCAAAAATAGCTCCTTTTGTGTTAGAATGTAATAATTCTGAACTGTCAGTAGGTTCTTGTTTAATATGTGTAATGGCTTTATTGAGCAGAATTGTATGATCGGCCAATTCATCAACACCACCTATTAAAATGTTGTTTGCTTCGTTCAATTCTAATTGCAATTTGGCATCTAGCAAAGCAGACTCAAACGAATTGCTACCATGAACATAGGTAAAATTATAGCCTTTACATTGGATTTCCAATGCAATTTGTCCACCAACTGTATTGTGAGTGGATTGAATAAAAGGTGTTGGTGTTAAGAATTCCTCATTATTATCAATTATGGTGCTTAAAAACTTTTCGGAATCACGCAAACAGCCCATTCCAGTTCCTGTAATAATGGCATCCACATTCTCTAACCCTGCTTTTTCTAAAGCTAGTTTGGATGCCACAATACCCATTTTGATACCTTTTGCCATACGCCTTGCAGCAGCAGGCGGAATGAAATCTTTATAGTTAGGATTTATAGCTTGAATAGTTGTATCGTGATAGGAAATGCTATCTGTTATAAAACCTGCATCATCTGATGTGTTTTGGGCAGACACAGAACCAACACTATTTATATAGACGTTTTTCATTAGGCTTCTTTTGAAAATATAACAGTTGAACAATTGCCTCCAAACCCAAACGAATTAGACATAACCGTATTTAACGGCTTTTCTTTAAGTGTTAATTCAGGTGTAATTGAAAATTCCTGCATTTGGGTTTTAAAGTTCAAATTTGGGAATATTACATTATTTTGAAGTGCTAAAACTGAATATACCGCTTCAATAGCACCAGCGGCAGCTAATGTGTGTCCTGTATAGGCCTTTGTTGAACTGAACTCCGGAGTATGTTCTCCAAAAACACGAATAATAGCGCGACCTTCAGATAAATCGTTATTGCCAGTTGCGGTTCCGTGCGCATTGATATAATCAATATCCTCGGGTTGGTAATTAGCAACTTCTAAAGCTTTTTCCATGGCTAAAGTGGCACCATCACCATTTTCAGAAGATGCCGTTTGATGAAAGGCGTCATTAGCATTTCCATAGCCTTTGACATAAGCTAAAACAGTTTTGTTTTCTGCTTTTACTACAGCATCCGATTCTAAAACTAAAAATGCAGCCGCTTCTCCTAAATTTAAGCCTTTCCGATTATCATCAAAGGGTGTGTTATAGGTATCCGATAAAATCATCAAGGTTTTAAATCCATTGATGGTAAATTTAGACATACAGTCTGCACCACCAACTACCACACGATCCAGTTTCCCAGCTTTTATTAAACGTGCACCAAGCATAATGGCATTGGCAGCCGATGAACATGCTGTACTTATAGTTGTTACCAAACTGGACTCAATGCCTAATTGTTCAGCAATTTTTTGCGTGGAATCACCAGCATGATGACCAGCAATATATTTTTGTGTGCTTATATCTTTTAAATACTGATAATAGTATTTTTCGGTCATATCCATTCCACCAACACTTGTAGCTGATATCAATCCGGTTTTATACACTTTAATATCGGTAATATTGGCTTGTTTTATAGCTTCTTTAGCTGCAAAAGCACCCAGGAATGCGGTTCTAGAATAATTGTTTTCAGGCGGTAAATTTAGAAAAGCTTCAAATTCCGTATTTGTATAAGCAATTTCACCAACCATAATATCATTTTTATGGATGGTATCAATTTTAGAAACACGTGAAATACCTTTTTTTTCAGCAATGAGCGCTTCATAATTTTCGGCGACATTGTTTCCAATGGCAGTAATTATTCCCATTCCTGTTATAGCGACACCTTTACTCATACAATTTTAAAACCCTTTTTTTACTATTTAGATCTGTTTTCGGTAATGTAAGCAGCCATCGTGTTAATTGATTCAAAAATATGTCGTCCTTCTTTAGGGTCTGTTAGTTTAATACCATAGTTTTTATCTAACATGACAATCAATTCTAAAGCATCAATAGAGTCTAAACCTAATCCATCACCAAAAAGCATATCGTCATCACCAATATCAGCAATGGTCATATCTTCAAGATTTAATTGCTCTATAATATTTTCTTTTAATTCTAATTTTAATGCATCCATATTATGTATTGTATAATGTTATTATCTGTTCTTTGTTATGTGCTATTTTTCCATTTTCGCCAACCACATACAAAAATGCTTCGTAATGGTTTTCGTCAAAATCTACCCAACCGCAAAGCACCTGATCGGCTTTTTTCATATCCAATAAACTCTTGGAATAACTGACTAAATGTTCGGCGTTTAAGCTGTCAAAGATAAAAAAACTATTTTCAGAAAACAGTTTATATTTAATACTTATCTCACCCATACAAATGTTTGGAAGTGTATAAACGAAAACCGCAGGACTTGGAAAATAGTTGTCCTTATTTTGAATGGCTTCTTGGTGTAGGCGATCTGTATCCAAACTGGCTGCTTTATTGGAAAACACCAATGCAATGTTATGATCCTTTTCAGGATCCAAATTTTCATTTTTAAGAAGTACATCAGCTGCTAAAAAAGCTAGTTTACTCAAATTATCCATTTTAAAAAATTTTGGATACTTGGTTTCTAGAGCTTTATAGGCTTTTTTTATAAAATCGGGAAATAATTCAGAATCATCTTGAAACACCACATTGCCATGTAATGAAACCGCTTGGTTTTTAATATGGCAATAGGACGTTATGTGGTAATTTGAATTCATAATTTATTTTTTCTTACAAGCAAAAATAGTGTGATATTCGCCAACCGGACGATCTTCTATGAGTTTTAAACCTGCTTGGTCTATTAATTTCATTAATACCGTTGATGGATACATTTTACTATTTCCATTAGCCATAACTGTAAAGTAGAGCGATGTGGCTTCTAAAATAAACTTGGCATTATCAAAACGTTGTCTGTCCGTAAATGTTTCCATGATTAGGACTTCACCATCGTCTTTTACGGCTGCTGCACAGGCTTTAAGGATGACGAGAATTTCATCTTCAGAAAAACAATCTAAAAATTGACTCATCCATATGGCGTCAGCTCCAGGAGGTAATTGTGGGTTTTCTGATAACCAATCTATTTTATAATGCGTCACACGATCTTTAAAGCCAGCAAGCTCAACATTTTTTAAGGCTATTTGTAATTGACCTGGTAAATCAATCATTTTTATAGAAACGGAATCTGAATATTTACTTCCACTAATAGCGAATTTACCTGTGTTTGCACCAACATCATAAATTACTTTTGGCTTGTTTCTGAAAACAAACTCCAATGCTTCTTGAAAAACTTCATCCGAATAATGGTGGTCAAATTCAAACCAAGCCTTTTGCACATCTGGTTGTAAAACCGAAAGGCCTTCATAAATAGTATTCCAATTTCCTAACTCCTTTAAACCCGCAGGTTTGCCAGTCTCAATTGCTTCGGTTAAATGAAACAAGCCTTTATAACAAACATCTTGAGTGAAATTAATGTTGACATCAACCGTTTTATCAAAAGCTAAAAAGTAACCCGTTGTTGTTAGTTCAAAAAGGTTATTCTCATTTTTATTAACTATGTCATAGCTTTCTGCAATTTCTAAAAGAACACCAATGCCATAGTTGCTTATATTTATTTCTTCAGAAATAGTTTCTAAAGAAATACCACCTTTTTTGCGATGTTTAAAAATAAGATTGAAAATTCCTAGTTTACGAAGGGCAACGACGGCTTGAAACACAAAAGGTGCAAAAGCAATTTTTTCGGCTTCTTGAACAGCATCAATAGCTCTGATGGACTTTTTGGTCATAATTTTTTAGTTAATTATGTTTTTTAAAAATAACAGCCGTGTTACAGCCTCCAAAACCAGATGCAGTTTTTAGAAACGTGTTTAACGATTGGTTTGGTTGAGTACGTTTAACAATATTTAATGGTTGTGACACTCCAATGGTATCAAATCCTTTGGAAGCGTATAACGTGTTATTATGAAGGCTGTGCATGCCAATAATGGTTTCTAAAAGTCCAGAAGCTCCCAATGTGTGACCAAAGTAACCTTTTAAACTATTAGTAGGAACTTGTTGTAAATTAGAACGATTGAAGGCAATTGCTTCCATTTCATCATTAAATTTTGTGGCTGTTCCGTGGGCTGAAATATAATCAATTTCCGAAGGTTTTAATCCGGCTTGTTTCCTTGCCGATTCAATACTTCGGTGCAAACCTTCGCCAGTTCGTGAAGGTCCAGAAATATGATTGGCATCGTTACAAGAGCCTTCGCCTAAAATTTCAACGGCTTCTTGAGCGAGATTGTTTGTGTCTTTTGTTACTAAAACCGATGCAGAAACTTCACCTATATTAATACCAGTTCTATTGGCATCATACGGTTTGCAGAGTTCAGAACTCAAAGCTTGAAACGAGTTAAAACCAGATAAAATAAACGGACTAACCACATCGCCACTTACCACAAAAACGTAGTCGTAGGTTTTTTGCAAAATAAACCGTTTAGCAATAGCTACTGCTAAAATACCGGAAACACAAGCGTTGGATACGATTATGGCATCGTTTTTAAAATGGAAAAAATCTCGAATGGTATTTCCTAAAACATGTAAATAGGAACGTTCTGGAGGAAATGGATTGTTAGTATCTAAAGCATCAATATTGCCTTTTGTTGTTGAAATGATGAGTCCGACACGATCAGTTATTTCGATTTTAGAGTCTGAAATAACAGAATTTAACGACGTGATCATCATTTTTTCTAATCGTGTAAACTCGGCTTTAGGATGTAATTTTTGAAACCTATTTTCCAAAACAGTCGAATCTATTAATGCCGAATAAAACGGATTTGGCAAAATGGATGTATCATGAATACGCTGTAATCCTGAAGTTTCATTATGAATTTGTTCCACAACCGTTTGGCTAGAAAAACCTAGCGAAGAAACAATGTTGTTATGTGAAACATATATGTTAGTCATCTAATAATCCTACTTTTTGCTTCCAGGCTTTAAAAAATGGTGGAATGTTTAATGATAAATCACCTTCGCCAATTTCATCAACAAAAACTTGGGTTGTTTCACCCGTACAAACCAATTGATTATTCTGATTATAAATTTCGTAACGAAATACCATTTTAGCGGCAGGACTATCTACATAAATAGTTTTTACAGTGGCAATATCGCCATATCGTAATGGAAATTTATGATCTGTACTTGATTTTACAATTGGCGTGGCAAAGCCATATTTTTTCTGATCCAAATATGAAATACCATGAACGCGACCAAAGGCTTCCCGTCCATCTTCAAAATATTGAATATAATTACCATGCCAAACTATTCCTAACGGATCCGTTTCAACAAATCGTACGCGAACTTCGCTGGTATGAATAATTTCTTTGTGTTTAGACGGCATTCTTTTTTTCATTATAAATAATGGCTATGAGAGTTGTGGCAATAAAAAACAGGAGTAATAAGCTGATTTCCGGTAAAATGTCCATGAATGACCCATTTCGTAAAAATACATCGTAAAAAGCATTTAAGCCCCAATTCATTGGTGAAATATGCGATAAGGTTTGCATGACTTTAGGCATGACAAAAACGGGAACCCATACACCACCAAGTGCGGCAAGAATGACGACAAATGTTGCGCCAAAAGGAGCTGATTGTTCTTGAGTTTTGGCAATAGTTCCTAATAACAAACCTAGCCCTATTGCTGCTAATCCTGCAAAAGTGGCAACTACAAAAAGTAAAGGAATTCTGCCGGATACATCTAACGTAGGTAATCCAATAGCTGGGAAAACAAAAATTCCAATGAGTAACATAAGCACAAATTGAATAAGGCAAACAACTAGATAGACGAGTGTTTTTCCACCCAAAACGATTGCATACGAAACAGGATTGGTACGCAAACGCACAAAGGTTCCTTGACTTTTTTCTTTAACAATGTTTATAGAAAGCGGCACAATAATAAAGAAGATAGCAAAAAGAGTCCAAGCAGGAACGTTATGCTGAACCGAATTTGGTATCAGTTCCTTGTCATTATCGGAAGGTAAAACTTCTTTAAAAGTGATAAACGTATCGGTTTCAAAAATGGCCTCGTTTGGATCATCAGAAACTTGCTCTTGAAACGCTTTGTAAATAGACTGCGTTTCTATTTTGGAAATCATTTTATCAATACCATTTTTAACAGAACTTTTAAAGGTCAGTTGTGTGGCAGGATCAAAATATAGTATGACCTCTTTGCTTTCAATTTTAGGGGTTTTAGTAGTTGCTGTTTCTTCTTCTAAACCAAATTTAGCGATGATACCATCAACGTTTTGCGCTACTTTTTGCTTTAAACTACTAGATAAGTTTTCTGGAATAATAATAGCTAGTTGGTATGTTCCTTTAAAAACTAAATCGCGAGCAGTGTTTTCATCTGGTTCCAAAACCACGTCAAATGATCCAGATTCACTAAGCCCTTTTGAAATAATTTCAGAAACGTTGCCTTGGTCATAATCGACTAATAAAATTGGGATTTGAGTATCTGTTACGGACTTAAAAGTGCTATCTTGGATAAGTGTTATGGTAATAATTAATACCAAAGGCATGACAAAAAGTATGGCAATACCACCAATATCTCTGATGAGTAATAAAAATTCCTTGTATGTGGAAGCCCAAAGTTTATGCATGATCTCGTAAGGCTTTTCCGGTAATGTTTATAAAAACATCTTCCAGGTTGTTCGTTCCAGAATGTTGTGCAATTAATTCTTGTGGTTTACCTTTTACTACTAATTTTCCATGATCTATGATGGCTACCCGTGTGCAAAAGGCTTCGGCTTCATTTAGGTGGTGCGAGGTGTAAATAATAGTCGTGCCATTTTT
>CBFHJN010000127.1:0-8363 GCA_965655805.1 Flavobacteriaceae bacterium | reverse complement strand
GACCACCATCTACATTAAAACTAAAATGCTTGGCTTGATAGTTTCGAATTTTACTTAATTTTTGATTAGAATAAAGCGCACGAATATCATCATAAGCCTTGATGTAGGTAACCGGATTGGAACGAGATGATCGACCAATTGGATTCTGATCAACAAACTCAATATGTTTTACATTGCTAAAATTTCCTTTTAACTCTGAAAATTGTCCAGGTTTATCGCCAAAATCAGTTATTTTCTTTTGCAATGCTGGATATACAATTTTTTTAATCAATGTGCTTTTTCCACTTCCAGAAACACCTGTTACAACGGTTAGCATGCCTAATGGTAACGTGACATCAATATTTTTAAGATTGTTTTCTTTAGCACCAATAATTTCAACAGCATATTTAGAGGTACGTCTTTTATTTGGGACTTTAATTTCTAAATCGCCATTTAAATATTGAGCTGTTAATGATGTCGATTTTAAAATATCCTGAAATGTTCCAGT
Organism: Flavobacteriaceae bacterium; assembly: GCA_965655805.1. Classification (GTDB taxonomy): domain Bacteria; phylum Bacteroidota; class Bacteroidia; order Flavobacteriales; family Flavobacteriaceae; genus Algorimicrobium. The sequence goes on along the minus strand of CBFHJN010000127.1, from coordinate 7,876 downwards.
CGCAACCACATTTCCACCAAATGTTCCCGCTTCTGGACCAATATCAATAATTTCATCGGCAGCTTGCATGATATCTTCGTCGTGCTCCACCACAATTACGGTATTCCCTAAATCCCGCAACGCTTTTAAAACACCAATTAATTTTTCGGTATCTTTAGGGTGTAATCCAATACTCGGTTCATCTAAAATATACATAGAGCCTACTAGACTACTCCCTAAAGATGTCGCCAAGTTAATACGCTGGCTTTCACCACCAGAAAGTGTGTTGGATTTTCTATTGAGCGTTAAATAACTCAAGCCTACATGGTCTAAAAACTGCAACCTGCTATTTATTTCCTTTAGTAAACGTTGCGCAATTTGGTTATCATGCTCGGATAATTTGAGGTTTTTAAAAAATGTGGTCAATGTATCCAAAGGCATATCAACTAAATCCGTAATCGTGGCGTCATTAATTTTTACATAATCTGCTTCAACCCTCAGACGTTTGCCTTTACAGGTTTTACATTTAGTTTTTCCGCGATATCTAGATAACATAACGCGATTTTGAATTTTGTAGGCTTTGGCTTCTAGCTCTGCAAAAAAACTATGTAAGCCTTCAAAATACTGGTTACCGTCCCAAACCAATTGTTGTTGGGCTGCACTTAACTCGAAATAGGGCTTATGAATGGGGAAATTGAATTTATGAGAATTATTTACCAACTGGTCACGATACCAACTCATACTATCGCCACGCCAAGCAAAAACAGCGTTTTCATAGATGGATAATCCCGTGTTTGGAATCACCAAATCTTCATCAATTCCAATAACATCACCATAACCTTCGCAAGTTGGACAAGCGCCATACGGATTATTAAAACTGAATAAATGCACATTAGGCTCTAAAAAATCAATGCCATCTAATTCAAACTTATTACTAAAATGTTCTTGTTTGTTGTTGGAAAGTGATTCAATATAACAATTCCCTTTACCTTCAAAAAAGGCCGTTTCAATAGCATCGGCCAATCGGTTATAAAAATCGTCTTCATTTTTAGTAATCACACGATCGATTACTAAAAAGATGTTTTCTGGTTTATCTTTAATATCAAGCGCTTCATCTATTCTGACTACAGAATCTTTCACCTTAATTCTGGCATAACCTTGCTGATTAAGCACTTTAAGTTTATCAGTTAATGATCTATCTTTCTCTAAAAAAATAGGAGCGAGGAGGAGTAATTTTTCACCTTCAGGAAATGTTTTTACAAATTTTAAAACATCTGCAACCGTATCTTTTTTGACTTCTTTGCCAGATTTAGGCGAATAGGTTTTGCCAATTCTTGCAAAGAGTAATTTTAAATAATCATAAATTTCGGTTGTGGTTCCAACCGTTGATCTTGGATTGGTAGAATTCACCTTTTGCTCGATGGCAATTGCTGGTGCAATGCCTTTTATATAATCGACTTTTGGTTTATTTAATCTACCTAAAAACTGACGTGCATAACTTGATAAGCTTTCCACATAACGTCTTTGGCCTTCAGCATATAATGTATCAAAAGCTAAACTAGATTTTCCAGATCCTGACAAACCCGTAATAACAACTAACTTATTCCTTGGAATAACCACATCAATATTTTTTAGATTGTGCAATTTTGCACCTTTAATGATGATATTTTCTTTCGGATTGACTTCGGAAATATTAGTAATCATAAGCAATTAGCAGAATTAATTGTGCAAAGATACTACAAGAAAATACCATTAAAAAATAGATTGTATTACAAATTATTTTTGTAAAAAATGAAAATAAGTTTGTTTTTTTGAAAGTTTTGTTGTTATATTTGAGCTCTATAAACCTATAAATCACAAGAGTAGCCTATACGTTTAACATTACTTTAGAAATCTTTTCAACCCCAACCCAGATGTTTTCTGGTAAAAGAGTAATGATTATGCAAAACAATCTTATCACAGATGCTACTTTAGTATCCAATTATATTCAAGGAAGTGAACATGCTATTGAAGTCTTAATATCGCGGCACAAACAGCGTATTTTTAGCTTTATTTATTCAAAAGTGTATGATCGGGATGTTGCCGATGATATTTTTCAAGACACCTTTATTAAAGTAATTAAAACTTTAAAAACGGGTAAATATAACGAAGAAGGCAAATTTTTACCATGGACTATGCGTATTGCTCATAATTTGGTTATTGATCATTTCCGAAAAAATAATAGGATGCCTAAATTTAGTAATACAGGCGACTTTAATATTTTTTCAGTTTTAAGTGATAGTACTTTGGACGCAGAAAGAAGTTTAATTAAAAATCAAGTAGAACATGATATCCGTCGTGTAATTGAAGAATTGCCAGAAGACCAAAAAGAAGTGTTAATGATGCGCATGTATAATGATATGAGTTTTAAAGAAATATCGGAAAAAACAGGCGTTAGTATTAATACGGCTTTAGGTAGAATGCGCTATGCGCTGATTAACATGCGAAAGATTATAGATAAACATAACATAGTTTTAACTAATTGATACAATATATTTTAACTTGATGCGTTAAGTAGAGTATAAACCACAAAAATTTGAAATTTAATGGCAAAACTTTACTCTCAAAAGAAACCCCAAAATCAAGTTAATTTAAACCCAAAAGAGGAAACCGTAAGATTTCTTCTTGATTATTCGAAGGCTTTAAGTGTTATAAATTGTAATAAGATGAAGTTTGAAGCGCTTCTCAACTAAACTTTGAAAAAGTCCTGATTAGTCTCAGGACTTTTTTTTCATTCCTGCGAAAGCAGGAATCTCTTTTTTATAGAAATTAAGATTTCTGAATTCGTTCGAAATAACATCTGAATAGTGGATTCAAAATTTTTAACCTCTTTTTTCTATATTCTTTATTCTATTTTTTCTTTTTAGCATAATAATCATTCAATACCGACTTTCTACCAATTGTTTTGGTAATAATATCTTTTTCTAAATCCCAGCCACGTGCTGGCGAATAGTCTCTACCATACCATATAACCTGCAAATGCAAATCGTTCCAAAGTTCTTCAGGAAATAAACGTTTGGCATCTTTTTCGGTTTGCACCACATTTTTGCCATTTGTAAATCCCCAACGATACAGCAATCTATGAATATGTGTATCAACAGGAAATGCTGGAATTCCAAATGCTTGTGATAAAACCACAGCAGCCGTTTTATGGCCAACAGCTGGAAGTTCCTCCAAATCCTCATAGGTTTTTGGAACTTGACCATTATGTTTATCAATTAATATATGTGACAAACCGTGAATTCCTTTGCTTTTCATAGGTGATAATCCTACGGGTTTGATGATTTCTCTAATTTCTTCAACTGATAACTTTATCATATCGTACGGATTGTCTGCTTTAGCAAAGAGAAGTGGTGTAATTTTATTGACGCGAACATCGGTGCTTTGAGCCGACATTAAAACGGCAATCAGCAAGGTATATGGATCTTTATGATCTAAAGGCACTGGAATAGTTGGGTACAGCTCCTTTAACGTTTTTATAACGAAATCTACCTTTTCTTGCTTGGTCATAAGTTGTATTTTTACAGAAATTGATTTTAAACAAAGATACTATGACAAATTTAAAACCCGGAGATAAAGCACCAGATTTTACAGCAAAAGACCAAGATGGAAATAGCATTTCTTTAAGTGATTATAAAGGCAAAAAACTTTTATTATTTTTCTATCCAAAAGCCAGCACGCCAGGTTGTACAGCTGAAGCTTGTAATTTAAGTGATAATTATAGCCGTTTTCAAAAGGCAGGTTATGATATTTTGGGTGTGAGTGCCGATAGCGAAAAAAGGCAAAGTAATTTTAAAAATAAATACGATTTTCCCTATCCCTTATTAGCCGATGAAGATAAAGCCGTTATTGAAGCCTTTGGCGTTTGGGGACCCAAGAAATTTATGGGTAAGGAGTATGACGGTATTCATAGAACCACCTTTGTTATTGATGAAAAAGGACTAATTGAAGAAGTTATTACCAAGGTAAAAACCAAAGCGCATACGGATCAGATTTTGGACTAAAAATGAATACTCAAAACCTTTAAAGTTTATAACTGATTCCAAATAAAATATACCTAGGGAATAAAACAGTTGCTTGTTCATTAATGGTGGTAATATCATAATTAGTAAGCACTCTAGTTTCACTATTTAAGAGGTTGTTTGCTTGTATTAAAAATGTCCAAGCGCTATCCTCCTTATTGTAGATTATTTCGGTATTTAATGAATTGTAATTAGATTTTACAGTAGCTATATTTTTGTTTTTAAAAAATGTTTGATCAAAACTGGTACGTAATTGCCAATTTTTGGGTTCATACTGAATGCCTAATATGAAATTAGTGGTTGTTGCCGTATTTTTCAGACTTTGTAAATTGTTTTCATCTATGCGATGTTTAAGTGATGCATTATAATTAAATGAAGTATTAAAGTAACTTTCAAAGTCTACTTCAAATTCATAACTATTTCTTTTATTTTTGGTTTGGGTATTATTTATTGTAGAATAAAAGTTTGCTATTTCTATTGAAGGTGTTGCATTAATTTTAAAATATTTATGTCTATAAGCCAATCTAAAATCAAATATAAAATTGTCATTGGGTTGAATGGTATTTAAAGGTGTCATTTCTGAATAAACACCATTTAGTGTACTATTAAAAGTTAAACCATCATTTATTTTCCTATAACGAAAGAGTGGGTAATAACTGATTCCATAGGTTTTAAAATTTCTATAATTTATAAAAATGTTATTAGACGTACTTAATGTTAAATTCGGATTACCTGTAAAAATTGAGTTAAAAGAATTTATTTGATTGGCAAGCAGAAGATTTTTAAAATTGAAAAAATCACTTTTTATATTGTATCCAATTTTAAGTTCTTTTTTTGAATCAAATTCCCAAGTTGCCAATAATTCTGGCAGTAATAAGCTTTTTGATTTATTAATTTTAGTATATAATTGATTACTTTGCCAGTCATGATATTCATAGTTTAATTTGGTTTCAACTAAAATATCGCCAATATAAGCACGTAGTTCAATATAAATATGTGCTTTTAAATAGTTGTTGTCTGTTAGATTCTCAAAACCAGAAAAGTTGTTTATACTATTATCCGTTAACGTTTGATAGTTGTTAAAATCTATATTGTTTTTTAAATAATCCAAACTTGCGTAGGTATTTAGATGAATCAGATTATTTAATATCCAATAAAATTTCAAATGGTTATTAACTTCAAATTCTTTGGTTTCCAATACCTTATTTATGTTATAACTATCATCTGTATCTAAAGGAATAGCACTGTTAAACAAATTGCTTGGACTTATCCAGTTTGTAAGATTTTTATCGTCACGATACTTATAATTAGAAATAGCGGTAATTGTATGTTTTTTTGAAAGTTTTGATTTGAGTGAAGCTAATATATCTATTTTAGAATTTGTGGTGTTTAAATTGGTGTTATACTGCGTATTAGTTGTATCAAACTGTGTTAAATTAAACATATCAGAATTCAAATCAACCAAATTTAATTTACTCGAAATTTTAAGTTCTGTATTAGAATTAGGTTCATATTTATAATGAATTTTAGTTAATAACCCTTTTAAATCATTCTCTGAAGAATTCGTAGTGTTTTCGGTTATATTTTCAGTTTGGTAAAACGTTTGGTTTTTAGTTTCATAAAAGGCTTTATCATCAAAAGCTAATCCAAATATTCTAAATTCATGTTTTGGGTTCGGATTGAATTGCATATTTACACCATTAAAAAGATGCTCATTTTTATAATAGTCTGAATTCCTCAAAAATTTTGTAATATCTGAATTTAATATATTGGATAAATTGTTGTTTTCTAAACCACCTTCAAAATCAACGTAATCTTTAAGTGTAAACGATTTTTGAGCGGTATTATTCAAATCTCCTATATAATTATATGTGGCTTTTTCACCATATTTAAAAATTGTAGGATGTAATTTATATCTATTTTCTATTCCAACATTGCCTTCTATATCGCCAAATATAAAATTCTTCTTATTTTCTTTCAAATTAATGTTCATGGCAACATCTTCACTGGTTTCTAACCCTTTCATAAAAGCCGTTTCGTGGTAATCATCAATAATTTCAATTTCTTCTACAGCATCTGCTGGAATATTATTAACCGCTAATTTAGATTTTCCATTAAAAAAGGATTTATTTTCAACTAAAACTTTAGTCACTTTCTTACCTTGAGATGTCACATTACCATCTCGATCAACCGTAACACCTGGAAGCTTTTTTAATATTTCACGTAATTTCCGTTCGTTACCATCTGTAAAAGCATCAACTTGATACGTAGTGGTATCTTTTTTAACAGAAATAGGAGGTATGTAATTTAAAACAACTTCACTTAAAGCATTTTTATCGAGTTGTAAAAGAAAATTTTTAGAAATAGAATTTGAAGAAACTACTAACGTATCATTAAGCGTGGTGTAGCCAATATGGCTTAAAGTCATTTTATAAGTCGTATTTTTTTTTAATTCAATAGCATAATTTCCGGTATCATCACTTATGGTATAACTCATACTAACGTCCTTGTTTTCAGGGAATGCCAAAATATTAACATTCTCTAAAAATAGGCTATCAGAACCTTTTACAACACCATTTAGTCGGATTTGTGCAAAGCTGCAAGTGGAAATTAATACTAGAAAAAGACATAATCTGGAGGTCATAAATGATGATTTGGGTGTTTCATTTAATCTTCTGTTACTTTACGTGCTTTACGCATAAGGATTACCATTTCTTTTGGTGAAATTTCAGGACCTTCTTTTAGTTTTGGAAGCTTAACGGGTTTATTTTTAACGATTTTTGTAGCATAATAAACAAAACCATGATTTATTTTAATTTCTAAAATCAAACCTGGTAATCCACCATAACTTACTGGTCCATAAGGAACAGGAATTTCTGGAGTGTACCAAGCCTCTCTTATGTGTTCTTTTTGGGATCTTTCATTAAATGTCTTTAATGTTGCTTTATAACATGTGTAGCCTTCTATCATTCTGGTTTCATTTGTAAGATTCCAGTTTTGCATTTTTGAATTATCCGATACTATATATGTTTTGTCTTTAATATCGTAATTATATAAAGAGGTTTTTGAGACTAAATATTGAAAATAGGAGTGACTACTTTTAACTAAAATAGATGCAATATCTGCATGATATTTGTCTTGGGGTATATTTCTATTTTTTATAAAATAGGATTTTTCAGCGTCATAAGTTAAGGTAAAACTCATCAAATCAATCTCTATATTAACCTGTTTAACCCTATCGTCAGTGTCTTTTTTTAATTCAGGGGTCAAAACTTTATATGTAATAATTCCGGACTGTGCAGTACATATATAAGTAAACATTGCAAGGAAGGTTATTGATAGGTAAGTAGTTTTCATCTAAATAATTTTATATAATTGGTGTATTAAATTCAACGTAATTTATTATTGTAAAAATAAACTAAAAAAAGGGAGCTTTAAAACTCCCTTAAATTTAACCTATCCAATACAGTTGCTATAGGCATTATTGTAAATGATGTCAATAGATTCTGGATCTAAATCATCGCCATATACACTTTCCCAATATCCAACTTCCATACATGCTTGCGCATGACAGTTTTTTATAGGTAATTGATTAATGGATTTTGTAGCGGAAAAACTAACAAAAAATAGAAGTAAAAAAAATAAATTTAATAATTTTTTCATAATAATAAGAATTTGTTTTTTAGCCAGATTTTTTTACATAGCTAAAAATAGTTAAACAAAATTAACAGTCTTATTTTAACAGTCATTTTTAATGTAAATATCAAATACTAACAGTCTATATTGGATACATACTAATTAAAAAAAAAAGCAAGCGCTTGCATAAGATTAATCTT
>CBFHJN010000126.1:0-8365 GCA_965655805.1 Flavobacteriaceae bacterium | reverse complement strand
CAAGGATTAAGAGATTTATGTACGAAACATGATATTCTGTTAATTTTTGATGAGGTAATGACGGGTTTTCGTTTAGCTAAAGGTGGTGTACAAGAATTATATGGTATTCAAGCAGATATTGTTTGTTTCGGAAAAGTAATTGGTGGCGGATTGCCAGTTGGTGCGTTTGCCTCTCGTACCGAAATTATGAATTATTTAGCACCAATAGGACCTGTGTATCAAGCGGGAACTTTAAGCGGAAATCCGTTAGCTATGGCTGCTGGTTTGGCCATGTTACAAGCCCTAAATAACGATAACGAAATATATAAACGTTTAGAGGAAAAAACAGCTTACCTTCATAACGGTATAGCTGATGTTTTAAATAAAAACAAAATAGTTCATACTATAAATAGGGTAGGTTCTATGATCTCGGTGCATTTTTCAGAAGCGCCTGTGGTCGATTTTAAATCGGCTGCCAATGGAAACAATGATAGCTTTAAGAAATTTTTCCATGGCATGTTAAAGCAAGGAATCTATATTGCGCCAAGTGCTTTTGAAACTTGGTTTATTACCGATGCTTTGAGTTATGATGATCTTGACAAAACAATTGCAGCTATTGATACGGTTGCAAAAACCTTATAAAATGAAAAAGCGATCTGAATTTCAGATCGCTTTTTTGTAACATTCAAAATAAAAGCAACGTCTTATATAGGTAGCATTTTACTAAATTCTTTTTTCTGATCGTCATTTAAAACTTTTTTCATATCATTCTGAAATTCCGGTTCATCCAATAAGGCTCTTGAAATATTATCCAAATCATCACTAGATCCGGATCCTAATAGTTTGCTAGCAGAATCGCCAATTAATTTTTGAAATTTTGGTGATTTTAACTGGCTTACAACCAAGTCTGAAACCATGTTTTGTTGCGATTCGCTTAAGTTTAATTTTTTTGTCAATTTTTTTACTTGGTCACCTGCAACTTGATCTATCATAGAACTCGATTCATTGGAAACTGATGAGCCTAAACTTTTCATGTCCTGTGCTGATAGTTGCATTCCAAAAAGCGCCAAAGCGATTATTAGTAATTTTTTCATAATTGAGTTTTTTAGATATTAGTTATTATGTAAAGATAATTTTTTTATAAATATAAAAGGCAGATGCTTTACAAGTATCTGCCTTTTAATAAATTAATTAACCAATTCTGGTTTATTTTCGTCGGTTTCTGGACTTTCTGTTTTCACGTCCTTTTTCCATACGTTCTTTTTGAAGGCTTTCCCACTTGGTGTATTGGTCTTCATTTAAAATGGTTTTCATTTTTGCTTTCATAGCTATTTGCTTATCCAGCATGTCATTTTTCATTTTTAGTTTATCCTCCTTTGAAGCACTTTTGACTTCCTTTTCTTTCTGCATATCTTGACGTTTATCCATCATCGCTTTTCGTTCTTGGGCACTTTCAAGATTTAAGGCCATAACTTGTTTTTGTTGTTCTTCTGATAAATCTAAATCCAACGTTAATTTTTTAGTTTGCAATTCAGCCATTTCTTCTGGTGTATAATCTTGCATTCTTTCGGCTCGTTCCCCTTTTTTATGCATCTGTTTTCTGTCCTGTGCAGACATTTGAATCGTTACTAGCGCTAGCGCAATTAAAATGATTTTTTTCATGATATAAGATTTTATGTTTGTGTTATTTAGACCGATAGAATTTAAAATAGTTTAATGGTCGCCAACTGTTTAACAGAAAATTATAAGTATTACTAAAAGTTATTTATGTGAAAGGCTCAAATAAAGGATTGCCAATTAAGCTCCAAAAATATACTCGTTTAAATAGGAGTGCAGGTAATGTGTTAAAACATCTTAAATTCAGTTGTTTACTGTTAAATATTTCTAAATAAATGAAACGTTTTGGATGTTTGAAGGTCTTATAGTTAAATTCAAATACATAACCAAAAATGAAACATTTAGCAATATTAAGCGGTCTTTTACTTGTAGCAAGTACAACGGTAGCCAATGGCTTAACCAACCATCCGCATGGAGGTCCAAAAAATCATTCTGGAAAACATGTTATCATGAAAGCCGATGATATTCATGTTATTGAACTGGAAGAATCGTTGACTTTTAATTTTGATGTCAATAACTACTTGCCAGAAAATTTTAATCCCTTGAAAGGAAAGAATGATATTAATTGGAACTCCATTTCAATTATTGGAGTTCCTGAAGATGTTAATTTCAATTTTGATACCAACTCGTATTTGCCAAAAGATTTTAATCCTTTAAAAGGTAAAAATGATATTAATTGGAAAGATGTACCATTAATAGAAATTGAAGAAGAGGTACAATTTAATTTTAATGTAATGGATTACTTACCAAAAGGATTTAATCCCAATAAATAGAATTTAGTTTTTCATATTAGTTTTAGTGAGTTAGTTAACGAAAAACCCAGTGAAATTGATTTCGCTGGGTTTTTTTATATCCTTTATTTTGGTTTTTATAAGGTATTTAAATATTGACGAATTAATGCGTAACCTTCATCGTGAACAAGACTTGTTCCAATTAAAGGCATGCTTATACCAGGATTATAAGTACGCATACGATTATCAATACTTCCTTTGCGCTCAAAAATCATGGAATCTACAAAAGGTGTTTCGTATGTTAAACGCAACTGCGATTGAAACTGACAATAACCACCATCGGAATGACAATGCGCACAGTTAACATCAAAATAAGCACGAGAACGTTCTTCTAACGAGTAACTTGTGTCTTCCCAATTTGGAAGTGTGGTTACAGAAGTTGGATCTGTAAGACTTGTTAAATAACCTGAACTAATAAAATCTTGAAGCTGATTATTAAAATTCATAGTTCGTAATTTCGGTCCTATAGGCGTAATGGTAGCATCGCTATTATGACAGTTTATACAATCTTGCATGGATGGTATTCCGTAATTAATAGTATTCGTTGTTCCGTTATTATCTACAAATGAAACAGGAACTGTATGCGCCATATCATCTAATGTTGCATCTGTTTGGTCTGCGTTCCATTTGTAATTTCCTAATTCCCAAGTACCATTTGTTTTTATTAAAATACGGGTTTCAATCATGGTTTTTCCTAAAGATTCGTCGCGCTCATCATTGTAATAATAGAACGTTTTTGAAATTAGCGTGTTATCCGGAAAATCTGGAAAACCGTTATCAATATAATCCATGCTAGTTCCAGGAGGCAAAGCAATTAAACGTTGCTTGTGCGCGTAATCTGTGAAAAGCGGTGTGTTTAAGTTATATTCAAAAGCACGAGCACTTGGTGTTAAATCATTTAAATTTCCTGCAAATAAATTCAAATCAGATAAATTGGGAAGCAGTTGTGGAACTACTAAAGGTGCTGATGTTGTAAAGCTCATAGCATCAGAATACATGCTTGAATTATCTATTGTACAGGTTGTTTTTACATATACATCATAACTTGTATTTGCCATTAAATCAATTAAAATTAGCGAAGCAGACGTTGTATTGATAGTTGTTCCAGAGCCTAAACTAAATCCAGAAGGCCCATATTCAACGGTAAAAGCTGAAGCGGCATTAGTATCGTTCCACGTAATTTCGGCACTTTCAAATGTAACAGTATTTGCCATAACACTTGTAGGTTTGGCACATTGTTGAACAACAACTGCGTCATCATTGTCACTACTACAAGAGGCTAAAAGTAGGCATGTAAAAAAGATAAGTAGACTATTTTTCATTTTTAATTATTTTTTGCGGAGGTTAAAGTAATATTTTTCGACAAGAGATTAACCAAATAATCGATAAAATTCTGATAATTGCTGTATAATCAATGCTGTAAAGTGTTTTTATTATAGAAATTCGCGATATTGCATAACCCGGAAATCGAAGGTGTTAAAATCTGGATTTCTAGCTTTTAGTTGTTTGTACAGTGGTATTCTACTAATAGAAATGTTTGCAGCACCGGAACTAGACGTTAGTGAGACGGTTTTAATAATTCGTGATTTTTTAGTGTTTGCGTCAAGAGTGAATTGGTGAATTCTTGGCACTTCATTATTTACAATTTCCAATTTTAAATTAGATTCTTTTAAATGTTTTCTGAAGAAATATTCTGGGCCATTTTTACTGTTACCTCCTGTAAATAATAAGGTGTCAATTTTAGGGAATTGTTTTAAATACCCTAAAATATCGCGATGAATGATGTTTTTCAATCCCAAATCTGATGCATCAATTTTTTCCCGTTCGGCACTCTCTACAATATCACAAACACCAATTTTATGTTTGATTAAAAATTGTTTACGTTCCAAAATGGCTTCATCTGAATTATCATACCGCAGGTTCAAACCGTGAATTTTATCAATAAACAACCATAAACTATTGTAGTAACTACCATAACAGAAATCGACATCTTTCTCTAGTAAATCACCTGTAGTAAATCGAGGAGGAGGCAAGGTTCCTACAATTAATTTGGTTGTATCTTTTTGAATAAAAGGTTGGTATGGATGCTTGTGAAAGAATGTCATTTTTACTTTTAAAGGCCGTTAATTTTTCGTAATTTATAACTTCATATTCATAAACAAAAATCTCATGGGAAAAGGTGATAAAAAAACAAAACGTGGAAAAATTAATCGTGGGTCTTTTGGTGTTAGACGACCACGAATTAAAAAGAAAATAAGACCTGAAGAAAAAATAAATGTCGATAAAAAAGCAAAGGCTTAAAAGTGGCTACACAAAAGGTTTAGCGAGTAAAAACCAGTTTGTTTTTACTTGATAATTCGTCACTTAAACCATAACCTTCTAAATTAAATGCTTTAATGTCGTCAAGGGTTTTAGAGTTATTGTCAATTATAAACCTTGCCATAAGGCCTCTGGCAGTTTTAGCGTAAATGCCAATGGTTTTATATCTGTCGCCTTTTAATTCTTTAAAATCGACATCAATAATAGGAACTTTTAAGGCTTTTTTGTCAATGGCTTTAAAATATTCATTACTGGCTAAATTTAAAAATAACTCGTCATCTTCTAATTCATCATTTAAGGCTTTCGTTACTTTCTTCTGCCAAAATTCATATAGATTTTTATTTATTCCTACTGGCATTTTAGTACCCATTTCTAATCGATAAGGCATGATTAAATCCAACGGTTTTAAAACACCGTAAAGTCCAGAAAGGATGCGAACTGTATCTTGTAAATTGTCAATTTTATCTTTAGGAATGGTGTAAGCATCTAATCCACGATAAACATCACCATTAAACGCATAAATGGCTTGTCTGGCGGAATCGTGGTTAAACGGTAATTCCCATTCTTGATTGCGCTCGTAATTCAACTGGCTTAAATTATCGGAAATACTCATTAATTTAGATAAGCTTTTAGCCGATTTCTTTTTCAGAATCCCATTCAGCCTTTCAGATTCTTTCAAAAATATAGAGTCTGTGCTTTTGGAAGTCGGTAATTTGCTTTCGTAGTCTAATGATTTGGCAGGAGATAAAACAAGTTTCATACGTATATAAGTCCTAAAAATTAGGAATCGATTTTAAGGTTCATAACAATTTATAACCAAAGTTACAATTCGATTTGCATAAAATCAATTTCTATTTTTATTCTTTTTTATTAAACTATAAAAGAAATTTATATCTCATCTTGATGCTTCGAGTAATTTCGCCATTTGTCAATACAGTCTTGCATATCTTGTGGGATTTCAGAATCAAAACGCATCATTTTTCCTGTTTTAGGATGTTCAAATCCCAGTGTTTTTGCGTGAAGCGCCTGTCGTGGCAAAATTTTAAAACAATTATCTACAAACTGACGGTATTTAGTGAATGTGGTTCCTTTTAAAATACGTTCGCCACCATAACGCTCGTCATTAAATAAAGTATGACCAATATGTTTCATGTGCACCCGAATTTGGTGTGTGCGTCCCGTTTCCAGCTTGCAAGAAACCAAAGTTACATAGCCCAAACGCTCAATCACTTTATAATGTGTAACGGCAGGTTTTCCTTTGTCTTCATCATCGCCAAAATATACGGTGTTTTGTAAACGGTTTTTTGGATGACGACCTATATTTCCTTCAATTGTTCCTTCGTCTTCCTCTATATTTCCCCAAGCAATAGCTACATATTCACGCTCGCTAGTTTTATCAAAAAACTGTTTGGATAAATGCGCCATGGATTCTTCATTCTTGGCAATTACCAACAATCCGCTTGTGTCTTTATCAATTCTATGAACCAAACCAGGACGATTACTTGAGTTGTTTGGTAAGTTCTCAAAATGATAAATTAAGGCATTTATCAAAGTTCCAGAGTAGTTGCCATGACCTGGATGCACCACCATACCTGGTGCTTTGTTGACTACTAGCAAATCATCATCTTCATAAACAATGTTTAAAGGAATATTCTCTGGTGTTAATAAATATTCATAAGGTGGATGCTCAAAAAGGACCCGAATTTTATCTAAAGGTTTTACTTTGTAGTTAGATTTTACTTGCTCGTCATTTACATAAATATTGCCGCTTTTTGCGGCAGCCTGAATTTTATTACGCGTGGCGTTTTCAATAAAATTCATTAAATATTTATCAATCCGAAGCGGTGTTTGCCCTTTTTCGGCGGTAAAAGCGTAGTGTTCGTATAATTCGTCGTCTTCGCTTTGGTTTTCTGGAGTATAGTCTGCCATAATTAGTTAGAACCTGGTCTGTTTCCGTTACCTAAAACCAAATCAATTTTAGATGTTTTAGGCAATTCATCACCTTCCTTAATATCTTTTCCTTTGTATTGCATTTTTACCACTTCGTTTTCACCTAAATAATCGGTAAAGGTTATGGTGCCAATGGTAAATCCTAAAGCTTCTAGTGTGGGTTTTGCTTGTCGGAAGGTTTTTTCTTTTAAATTCGGAATTTTTACTTTTCTGAATCCTGATGGATTTAAGGTCACATAAATCTTTCTGCCATCTTTAACCTTTTCACCAGCAAGTGGATCTTGTTCAATTACTGAAAATTTTGGATAATCAGGATTGAAGTTGGATGAATCTAAAATTTCTAATTTTAAGTTATTCTCGTTCAATTCAATTTCGGCGACACCAATTGATTTGCCTTTAAGTTCAGGAACCGTTTCAAATTCGCCATGATTGGTAGTGATATTTAACCATTTTAATAAAATAAAACAAAAAACAACCAAGCCAACAACAGCTAGAATTATTTGAATTAGAAATGTTTTGCTAGTCAAAAATTTTATAAGACTCATGGAAATGGATTTGTTGGACAAATATATAAAAACAGAACTGTTTTTAGATTTGATTTATTAGTGATATTTTAGCTTAACAAATAATAGATACGTTTTAGTATTTGTTTTGGACTTAAATAAGGACATTAATTAAAAAGATTATCTCCCGATTGCTATCGGGACGTGGGAGATGCATATGAAAAAAAATATTGCCATCATTATGGGTGGTTATTCTAGTGAATACGAAATTTCCTTAAAAAGTGGAAATGTGGTTTATCATGCTTTAAATACGTTAGATGTTTACCATGTTTTTCCCATTCATATTTTTGAAAATAAATGGGTTTTTGTTGCGGATAACGATCAGGAATTTCCAGTTGACAAAAATGATTTTTCCATTGTTGTGGATGATGAGAAAATCACATTCGACTGCGTTTTTAACGCCATTCATGGCTCACCAGGCGAAGATGGTTATATGCAAGCCTATTTAGAACTTTTAAAAATTCCACATACCAGTTGCGGCATGTACCAAGCAGCTTTAACCTTTAACAAGCGCGATTGTTTAAGTGTTTTAAGACCTTACGGAATAAAAACTGCTGAAAGTTATTACATTAATTTGGGTGATGAAGTTGATGAAGATGCCATTATTAAAAAAGTCGGTTTACCCTGTTTTGTAAAGGCCAATCGTGCAGGAAGTAGTTTTGGAATTTCAAAAGTTTATAAAAAAGAAGAATTCAAAAAGGCTTTAGAAGTTGCTTATAAAGAAGATGACGAAGTCATAATAGAATCCTATTTAGATGGAACAGAAGTTTCCGTTGGTGTTATTCAATATAAGGGTGAAACAACCGTGTTGCCGATTACTGAAATCGTAAGTGATAATGATTTTTTCGATTATCAAGCTAAGTATTTAGGGCAGTCTCAAGAAATAACACCTGCTCGTATTTCAGAAATAGATGCTGAAAAAGTACGAGTTTTAGCAAAAAGAGTATATCAAATTTTAAAAATGACTGGTTTTTCCAGAAGTGAGTATATTTTTAAAGATGGCGAGCCTCATTTGCTGGAAGTGAATACTGTTCCAGGATTAACAAAAGCTAGCATTTTGCCGCAACAGGCAGCTGCTGCTGGGATTAGTTTGGAAGAATTATTTCAGAATGCTATTGAGCAGGCTTTGAAATAATACTTAATTTT
>CBFHJN010000125.1:0-8402 GCA_965655805.1 Flavobacteriaceae bacterium | reverse complement strand
ATGTCTTGGTCAACTCATTTACGTTCAGCACAAGATTTCGTTTCAGTAGGAGATGAGGTTGATGCAGTTATCTTAACGTTAGATAGAGAAGAGCGTAAAATGTCTCTTGGTATTAAGCAATTAACGCCAGACCCATGGACTGATATTACGAAGAAATATCCTGTAGGTTCTAAGCATTCAGGTATTGTACGTAACTTTACAAACTTTGGTGTTTTTGTTGAATTAGAAGAAGGTATTGATGGATTAATTTACATCTCTGATTTATCTTGGACTAAAAAAATCAAGCATCCTAGTGAGTTCTGTAATGTAGGTGACACATTAGATGTTGTTGTTCTTGAATTAGATGTTGAAGGTCGTAAATTAAGTTTAGGACACAAACAAACAACTGAAAACCCTTGGGATAAATATGAAACTGAATTCGCAGTAGGAACGGTTCATACAGCTGAATTAACTGAAATCGTTGACAAAGGTGCAACTATTGATTTTAATGAAGATATCGTAGCATTCGTACCGTCTCGTCACCTTGAAAAAGAAGATGGCAAGAAATTGAAAAAAGGCGAAGAAGCTGAATTCAAAATCATTGAATTTAATAAAGAGTTCAAGCGTGTAGTAGCATCACATACAGCAATCTTCAGAGAAGAAGAAGCTGCTAATGTAAAAGCTGCTGCTAGTAATGCGGCTGCAGAATCTAAACCAACTTTAGGTGATGCAAATGATGCTTTACAAGCACTTAAAAACAAAATGGAAGGTAAATAATTCCCGAGTTTTAATATAATAGAAAAGCCTTTCCATTCGGAAAGGCTTTTTTTATGAGTTTAATTGTCTTTTAACTTCTAAAATTTTGCATTACCTTTGTTTAGTAAATACGCCTTAAGAGTCTATGAGTCAAAAAGTGTTACTTAACGCCAAGGAAATAAACATCATTCTACATCGATTGGCCTGCCAACTTATTGAAAATCACAAAGACTTTACACATACTGTTTTAATTGGTATTCAACCACGAGGAAAGTTTCTTGCTAATCGTTTAGCAGACATGCTTAAAAACCAATATAACATTAAAAATGTGCAACTCGGACTTTTAGATATTACTTTTTATCGAGATGATTTCAGACGTGGCGAAAAAACGCTTGAAGCCAATACTACCGAAATAAATTTTTTAGTTGAAGACAAGAAAATTGTGTTTATTGATGACGTGTTATATACAGGTCGTAGTATTCGTGCTGCCCTAACGGCTATACAATCTTTTGGTAGGCCACATGAAATAGAGCTTTTAACCCTTATTGATAGACGCTTTAGTAGACATTTACCCATTCAACCAAATTACAAAGGACGCCAAGTAGATGCTATTAATGACGAACGTGTCAAAGTAAATTGGATTGAAAATGAAGGCGAGGATGCAGTATATTTGGTTAGTAATTAACAATGAATAATTAATAATTATGAGCGAATTAAGTGTCAACCACTTATTAGGAATAAAATACCTTCATAAAGACGATATCAAGCTTATTTTTGAAACGGCTGATCACTTTAAAGAAGTGATAAATAGACCGATTAAAAAAGTGCCTTCGCTTCGTGATATTACCATTGCCAACTTATTCTTTGAAAATTCTACCAGAACCAAATTATCATTTGAATTAGCCGAAAAAAGATTGTCAGCTGATGTAATTAATTTTTCAGCTTCGCAATCTTCAGTAAAAAAAGGAGAAACGTTAATTGATACGGTAAATAATATTTTATCTATGAAAGTGGATATGGTAGTTATGCGTCATCCCAATCCAGGAGCTAGCGTATTTCTATCACAACATGTCAATGCTAGTATTATAAATGCAGGCGATGGTGCGCATGAACATCCTACACAAGCCTTGTTGGATTCCTATTCAATTAGAGAACGGTTGGGTGATGTAAAAGGAAAAAAGATTGTTATTGTTGGTGATATCCTGCATAGCCGTGTCGCATTATCTAATATTTTTGCATTGCAACTACAAGGCGCAGAGGTCATGGTTTGCGGACCAAAAACGCTCTTACCAAAATACATTGATAAGTTAGGGGTAAAAGTAGAAACTAATTTACAAAAAGCTTTAAATTGGTGTGATGTAGCTAATATGCTTCGGGTTCAAAATGAACGTATGGAAGTGAATTATTTTCCATCCACCAGAGAATATGCCCAGCAGTATGGTGTTACCATGGATTTGCTTAATAGTTTAAAAAAGGAAATTACCATTATGCACCCAGGACCCATTAATCGTGGTGTAGAAATCACGAGTGAAGTTGCCGACTCTAATCAAGCCATTATTTTAAATCAAGTAGAAAATGGTGTGGCTGTAAGAATGGCTATTATCTATTTATTAGCATCAAAAATAAAACAATAAACCTATGATATTCGATAAAGAAGAAAACACAACCATCATTACCCAAGAAAAAGCTTCGGTAGTTGAACTTGTAAAAAAATTAGAAGTACTTTACGAACGGTTTAAAAACGATAATGTTATTATTAGTTTAACAAGTTTGAATCCTATTACATTAACTGATATTGTTGAATTCTTACAACTATCTAATAAACACCGAAAAACAAAACATTCCTTTGTTATTGTTAGTAGCCAAGCAAATTTAGATGAAATTCCAGTAGAATTAGTTGTGGTGCCAACCCTACAAGAAGCGCATGATATTATTGATATGGAAGAAATGGAACGCGATTTGGGTATTTAATGTAGTTTGTTATTAAGTCGAATGGTGTTAAGTTGTCAGAACTCCTAACGATTTAATAACCTAACGATTTAAAAACTAAACAACAAGAATGAAACTCACCATTTTAGGCTGTTATAGTGCCACACCTCGAATAGATACTAATTCGACATCACAGGTTTTAGAAATAAATAATCACCTATTTTTAATAGATTGTGGCGAAGGTACGCAGGTGGAATTGCGTCGAAATAAAATTAAATTTGCACGTATCAAGCATATTTTCATTTCGCATTTACATGGAGATCATTTTTTTGGCCTAGTGGGATTAATTTCGACCTTTCGTTTGTTAACACGCGAAACGGAACTGCATATTTATGGGCCAAAAGGGTTAAAGGATATCATTACGCTTCAAATGAAGTTAGCCGAATCATGGACTAATTATCCCTTATACTTTCATGAATTAACATCCAAGCATTCTGAATTAATTTTTGAAGATGATCGTGTAGAAGTGCACACGATTCCTTTGGATCATCGTGTATATACAAATGGATTTCTATTTAAAGAAAAACCTGGAGAACGTAAACTAGATATGAATGCCGTATTGAATGCTGATATTGACGTTGCCTACTACCGAAAACTCAAACAAGGTTTTGATGTGGAAAATAACAAAGGTGAAATCATATCCAACAAGTCCGTCACAAAAGCACCGAATAAACCAAAAAGCTACGCATTTTGTAGTGATACCGCGTATTCAGAAACTATCATTCCTATTATAAAAGGCGTTGATGTATTATATCATGAATCTACTTTTCTAGAAAAACATGTAAAATTAGCAGCTCCAACCAAACACAGTACCGCCAAACAAGCTGCTAACATAGCCAAGCAAGCGGATGTAGGAATGTTGCTTTTAGGTCATTATTCCACACGCTACGACAATTTAAAAGATTTTAAGCTGGAAGCAGAAACTATCTTTCAAAGTGTAGAGCTAGCACGAGATGGTAAGGTGATTATTTTTTAAACTCTTTTAAGTTTTGCATAAAATAAATAGCTTCCTCTAGGCTCGTACAGCGCTTAATACTATTGGTAGAAAATTGTTTTTCTAAAGTGGCGTTTCTGTAACCAAAATCATCATAGCTAACAATAGCAGAGGCAATAACAAAACCATAATCTTTATTAAACTTAATCCATAAATTGGGATCGATAGAGTAGTGGTTTATACGATTTGTAATATGACCAATTTTTAAATTTGGTCCATAAACCTCAATCAGATAATCGGATATTTGTTTAATTTCAGGCCAATCGAAATGAATTTCTTCCTTATGTTCGGCAATAATATAATTATCAAAGAGGTAGTAGGTACCAAAAGGGAACACCACTTTTTGGTGTTTTAATTGGTTAAAATAAATGCTATTTTCAAATTTCATTCTATCAAATAATGCTTAAATTTAGGGAGAATTTTGCATGATCCTTGCACAAATGTAATAAAAATAAAAGAACATTTTTAATGGACAGAGACTTAAGTAATTACAGAAAAACTTACGATAAAGGCGAACTTTTATTAGAAGAAACGCCTGAAAATCCTATGGAACTTTTTAAAAAATGGTTTCATGAGGTGGATACCCATTTTGAACAAGATGAAACGAATGCCATGACTATTTCAACCATAGGCTTAGATGGATTTCCAAAAAATCGTGTGGTTTTACTTAAGCGATTTACTTATGAAGGATTCATTTTTTTTACAAATTATGAAAGTGAAAAAGGTCAAGCTATTGACAAAAATCCGAATGTGTGTTTATCGTTTTTCTGGCATGGAGCAGAACGCCAAATTATTATAAAGGGTGTAACTGAAAAACTAGCAGAAAACTTAAGCGATGGTTATTTTGAATCCAGACCAAGAGGCAGTCAATTAGGAGCCATGGCATCTCACCAAAGTACTATTGTAAGAAATAGAAAGCAATTGGAAACTGATTTAAAGAATTTGGAAGAACAGTTTGAAGGGAAAGAAATTCCTAGACCTGCTTTTTGGGGAGGTTATATGGTAAAGCCTGTTTCTATTGAATTCTGGCAAGGACGGCCTAATAGATTGCATGATCGGATTCAATATCAGTTGGACGAAGACTTTAATTGGATAAAAAACCGATTATCACCATGATTATAACGATGAAATGCATGTATTTTGAGTTTTACATTGCATTTCATCGATAAAACACATTAAAAATCGATTAAATACATGCTGTTTGTCGATTTTAACATTTTGTTAACAGTTTTTTAGAGTATAGGATTCTATTTTTATAATCCCAAATCTAAATTACCTACATAATGAAAAAGTTAACATTACTACCAGTCATGGTATTATTGGTCGTGTTTATGTCTTCATGTTCTTCAGATAGCATTGATGATAAAGCTGCAGAATATACTACTACCAATTTAGTGGTTCCACAGACGAAGACCATAGAAATTGAAATCATGGAACTTATTAATGATTATCGATTAACCAAGGGTTTAAATCCTTTGAACAATATTGGTGTAATAAAAGCTCAAGCTTACAATCATACAGAGTATATGATTACGTATAATAATGTATCACATGATAACTTTAACCAACGAAAAATATTTTTAGAAAATAATTTAGGTGCTCGTAATGTTTCTGAAAATGTAGCTTATGGTTTTACTTCAGCTCAAAGTGTTGTTAATGCTTGGCTTAATAGTCCAAATCATAAAGCAAATATAGAAGGGAATTTTACAGATTTCGATTTGTCTGCAGATCAAAATGCGGATGGTGATTGGTATTATACAAATATCTTTGTCAAAAAATAATTGATTTAGCTTTTTTCTTTGCCAGTAAAAACTACCGTTTGATGTTGAGTCAGACTGGTAGTTTTTTTGTTCCTTACTTTTTAATTAAAAGCGATAACCAAGGCACAAATGTAAATTAACAGCTACGTCTGCTTCACCATCAAATGATAGGTTATTCGGGTTGAAATAATGAATGTATCCAATGCCTATTCCTGTTTCATAATTAAAATGACTCCCTATTTGTCTTCGTATTCCCCAAGTAGGTACTATGGAAAAATCAGTAATAAAATCTATGTTGTTATTATTGGATATTACTACTAAATCTGGATGGTAGCTCGTATTTAAGGCAATAAAATTATCGCTATTACCAGACGTGTTTCTCGATTTTCTAGCGCGTTTATTTAAGTTGTAGTACCAACGTGGTTCTAGTGTAATTACTGGAACTACCAAAAGTCGGATTCCGCTGTAATTAGAACTTTCTGAAAGCCAAGAATTTAAGCCTAACTCGGTTCTTAAGGGTAGGCTATTGGAAAGCCTTTATTCATGATGAGCCCATATGCCCAAAAAACCTGTTTGAATGCCAAAAACGGATTTTTCAACACTTGCGGTTTGTGCAGATATGGTTTCAGATAAACCGATAAGAAATAACGCTGTCAAACCAACTTTTAAAATAGTTTTCAATTAGGTTTAATTTGGGATTAACAATTATGGCTTCAAATATACTAAAATAAAGGAATTTATAATCGTACGTTCTATAAATTTAAAAGCCACTCCAATTGGAGTGGCTTTTTAGTTATTAAGATTATTGTTAGGAAGGTTTTAATCTGTGTAAGCATATTAAATCAATTCGCAAATCTTATTAACTGTATGTTTAATAACTCTTAAATTTAGTTATTGTTAAGTATTATAAATTTTGAACGTCTGTTTTCTTGATGCTTTTCAGCAGAACATTTAACACCATTTGAACATTCATTAATCAATCGTGTTTCACCATAACCAATGGCACTTTCTATGCGTTCTGATGCAATGCCTCTAGAGTACAAATATTCTTGAGTAGATTTTGCACGTCTGTCAGACAGTCTTAAATTGTAGTCATCACCACCACGACTGTCGGTATGCGATTCAATTTTAATTACCATATCAGGATGTGCACGCATGACTGAAACAATATTTTCTAGTTCATAAGCGGCATCTGGACGTATTTTAGATTTATCGAAATCAAAGAAAATAGGATTAATTACAATTTCATTGTCATTAATTAGTGGTATTAAATTAAGATCAACAACATGTTCATCACCAGTAATATCGGTTGTAATAACCGCTTTTAAATCGTCTTTATAATCGGTTTTCGTACCAAGGACTTTGTATTTCTGACTACAATCGGCTTCAATTTCATAAAGGCCGTTTTCATCACTCATTACTTCGGTTACAATTTTTCCAGATTCATCAATTAATTGAACCGTTGCCATGCCTATAGGTGTAAAAAGTTTACTATCTCTAACGGTTCCTGTAATTACCTGTTTACAAGGTTGAGCTGTAAAGCCGTAAATATCATCACTTCCTTTCCCATCTTCTCTGTTTGAAGAGAAATATCCTTTTTGTGTATCACTGTCAATAAAATAGGCAAAATCATCAAAGCCACTGTTGTAAGGTGCGCCCATATTTTCCACTTCAGCTTCGGAATCTTTTAAAATATTTGTTTTAAAAATATCCAATAAACCTAAATTTAGATAGCCATCGGATGAGAAATATAAGGTGCTATCTTTAGCAACAAACGGGAATTTTTCATGTCCTTCAGTATTTACTTTCTCGCCTAAATTAATCGGTGATCCGTAACTATCGCCATTTATTGTTACACTGTAAATATCGGTTTGCCCCATACCACCTTCTCGATCCGATACAAAATATAATGTTTTATTATCTGGGCTTAACGCTGGATGACCTGAAGAGAATACCTTATCATTAAATGGTAACTCTAGGATATTATCCCAACTACCATCTTCGGTTTTAGAGGCTCGGTAAATTTTTAAATTGGAAGTTCCTTTTTTATCATAAACGGCTCTATTCTTTTTATCGACATTAAATCTTGTAAAATACATGGTGTTTCCATCATTTGTAATAGCAACACTCGCTTCATGAACATCATCACGGTCTTTACCGTTAAAAATTACATTTTTGGGATTAGAAATGCTATCCATAATATGTTTTCCTTCAGTTACATCGGCCGAATAGATATCCAAATAAGGTTCATTATTCCAAGCGTAATTGTCATTTTCTGTATTTCTTCCAGAAGCAAAATACATGGTATTATTATACAAATAAGAACCAAAATCAGAATATTTCGAGTTAATATCCAAGTTTTTTACTTTAACTTCAACTCCTTTTTTAGATTTTAAAGATTCGTATAGAGCAATATTACTACCATCAAGTTCTTCAGCACGACGATCATCATTTTGAATGTCTTTGAATTTAACTAACCAAGCATCTGCTTCTTCATAATTGCCTAAACTACGTTGTGTTTGAATGTATTTGTAAATAAATTCAGGATTAACCTTTTTATATTTTTTTAAAGCCAATCCGTACCATATAGCAGCGGATTTCGTGTCTGAATTATTGTAATAGCTATCACCTAAACGTGTTAAAACATGTTCGCTACTATCACCTTTTCTAACGGTTTCCTCATATAACTCTGCAGCTTTTACATAGGAATAATTCTCGAAAAATATGTCCGCTACTTTTTTCTGCGAAAATAGAAACGTACTACTTATTGCAATACATGTGAATATAATTTTAGTTTTCATACGATTATATTTTTAGAAGTATCTTGGTGATTTGATTCGTTTTGTTTTAAATAACTCAAACATGACAAGTAGTTCATGTGTTCCGCCTGTGTAGCCATTTAAATCTGATAATGGGTATTCATA
>CBFHJN010000124.1:0-8431 GCA_965655805.1 Flavobacteriaceae bacterium | reverse complement strand
TATTTTGAATTTAAAATTCAGGTAGATGCATTAACAAAAGACGTGTCTTTAATTATTACAGATTTTGCAGAAGAAGATGAGATAGACGAGTCTAAAATGCTTTGGGAAAACCAAATAGCTGAACTAAAACACATTATTGGAGCTTAATTTTAAAGCCACCCAATTGTCTTAAAGCTTTGATGAATATCAAGGCTTTTTTTATGTAAATTTGCCAAAAATTTAAGCATAGCATGATTAACTTTAACGGAAATATTGTTTCAGAAAATAACCCTCAGATTAATTTTAACAACCGAGCATTTAAATATGGCGATGCTTTGTTTGAAACCATTAAAATAAAAGAGGAAGCTGTTGTTTTTTGCGAAGATCATTATTTTAGATTGATGGCCTCTATGCGTATGTTACGCATGCAAATTCCGATGGAATTTACTTTAGAGTTTTTTGAAGCAGAAATTTTAAAAACCATCAATGCTAATTCTGGTACTGAAAACAGAATAAAATTTACCGTATTTAGAGATGCTGATGGTTTGTATGCTCCATCAAACCACAATATATCTTATGTGATTGAGGCTAAAAAAGTTGAGATAGCTGTAAAAGATCATTATGTAGTGGATTTATATAAGGATTTTATGATCAATCCTAATTTGCTTTCTACTGTTAAAACCAATAATAAACTGACCAATGTTTTGGCAGGTATTTATGCGCAAGAAAATGAGTTTGATAATTGTGTGTTGCTAAACAGTAATAAAAATGTGGTGGAGTTTACTAACGGAAATATTTTTCTTGTAAAAGATTTTCAAGGATATCCAATGCAATATTCAATTGGGTACCTGTGGGCTTATAATCACGATGTGTCGCAGCGTGCCCGAGATCTAGGACGTCTTTGAGATGATTGAAGCTACTGTTTGTGATATACCCCTCAGTTTTCATTTTTTTTAACTTAAAAAAAGTTCTTTTTAAGAAACCCCTAAGAACTATTTTGGCGGATGCTTAACGATTTAGTTTTTAAAGCAGTAATTTTGCCCATTAAAATTATTTTATTAAACGCTAAAAAATTAGAGACTTATAGCAATATTGATCTTGCCAAAACGATGAGTTTGGTTTTAACAGAAAAAATAGCTTCTAAAAATTTATCGGTTTACGAGCTTATTGCTTTAGGAAGACAACCATACACCAATTGGGTTGGGAATTTATCAGAAACAGATATAGAGATTATAAATCGTGCGTTAGTGCAAACCAACATTGAAACGTTAAAGGATAAAAAATGTTTTGAATTAAGCGATGGTCAACTACAAAAAGCCATGATTGCGCGTGCTTTAGCCCAAGATACCGATTTGATTATTTTGGATGAGCCAACTACCCATTTAGATATGTATCATAAAGCATACATTTTAAAACTGCTGCAGAAATTGGTAGCGGAAACCAATAAAACCATTTTGTTTTCATCGCATGAAATAGATTTAGCCATTCAGCTTTGCAATACTATTGTGGTTATGACCCAAGAAAAAGTCATGACAGATTCGCCTTGTAACCTAATTGAACAAGGTGTTTTTGAAACCTTATTTCCTAAAGATTTAATTATGTTCGACACAAATACTGGAAGTTTTCGGGTGAAGAAATAACAACACTTTCATCTTACTTTTTAAATATAGGTATTGCCAAAACTTCGTATACAGATCAGTATAAGTTCCAACTAAAAAAATTATCTTTGGTAAAATTCTCTTTTCTTACATGAACGACAGCCTTATTCTCATTATTGCCATTATTATTTCAAGTGCTATTGGTGCCTATATTGGGCTAACTATTTCTAAACTTAAAAATAAAAGTGAAACCAGTACATTAGAGGAACGCAACACCAATTTAAAACAACAACTTTCCAATTTAAAATCATCTTTTGAAGAGGAAACTAGAAAACAGGAAGGCTTTTTTAATCAACAAATAACCGATTTTAAGACCGCTATTTCTAAAACGGAAATAGAGCGTGATAATATTAGAAAAGAAAAAGAGCTTCTAAATTCCGAATTAGCACGACGGAATTCTGAATACGACAACTTGGAACAACAGCTTTTAAAACGCGATGAAGAATTAGTCCTTCAACAAGAGCAATTACGCAGGGATTTTGAATTATTAGCTACCAAAATTCTCGATGAAAAAAGTGAAAAATTCACGCTTCAGAATAAAGAAAACATCAAATTAATTCTCAATCCGTTACAGGAAAAAATTCAGCTTTTTGAAAAGAAAGTTGAAGACACACAAAAGGAAAGTATCAGTATGCACTCGGCTTTAAAAGAGCAGTTATTAGGCTTAAAAGAATTGAATCAGCAAATGACGAAAGAAGCCACCAACCTAACCAAAGCGTTGAAAGGCGACAGTAAAATGCAAGGAAATTGGGGCGAATTGGTGTTAGAACGGGTTTTAGAAAAATCGGGTTTAGAAAAAGACCGGGAATATTTTGTTCAACAAAATTTCACACGTGAAGATGGTACACGCGTACTTCCTGATGTGGTTCTGCATCTACCTGATAATAAACGCATGGTGATTGATAGCAAAGTATCTTTAACAGATTATGAGCGTCTGGTTAATGCAGAAGATGAAGACAGAGCATTATGGTTAAAAGCCCACGTAAACTCCATAAAAAGGCATGTAGATCAGCTTTCTGAAAAGAAATATGAAGATTTATATGATATAGAATCACCTGATTTTGTATTGATGTTCATTCCTATTGAACCTGCTTTTGCAGTGGCTATTAATGAAGATAACTCGTTATATAACAAAGCTTTTGAGAAAAATATCGTAATTGTTACGCCAACTACATTATTAGCTACTTTGCGCACCATTGACACCATGTGGAATAACGAAAAGCAACAACGCAATGCACTAGAAATCGCTAAACAAGCTGGTGCGCTTTATGACAAATTTGAAGGATTAGTTGTAGATTTAACTGGTGTTGGTAAAAAAATTGATGCCGCCAAATCAGACTATTCAGCTGCCATGAACAAACTGGTAGATGGTAAAGGAAACATTATTGGACGCGTTGAAAAACTGAAGAAAATGGGAGCCAAAGCTAAAAAAGCGCTTCCAGAAGCCATTATTAAACGTGCCCAGAATCAAGATGACGACGACGAATAATATGATATATACATTATGAAAAATATTTTAGCAAAACTAATAGCCGCTTTAGTTTTAGTAATAGTCGCCTACTGCTGTTTTATTTATTTCGCCACATATAGCGAAGGTATTCGCGCTGGCGAATTGGTGAAATTTAGTAGCAAGGGTGTAATAATAAAAACTTGGGAAGGTGAAATAAGTCAAGGTGTTTCTGAAGCACAGTTATTTCAGTTTTCGGTTCAAGACAAGGAAAAAGAGGTTGTCCAACAACTACAAGACTTACAAGGTAAATATGTGAAACTTCATTATTTTGAGCGCTATAAAACCATATTTTGGTTAGGTGACACCAAATATTTCATTACCAAAGTGGTAGAAGATGTTGAACGTAATAATAGGCGCTTTTAAGATGACTAAAACTTACAAAACAGTTGCTAGTTCACGTACAAGCATTGCCGAGCTTATGCAACCATCTCATTCTAATTTTGGAGGAAAAATTCATGGTGGTTATATGTTAAACCTAATGGACCAAATTGCTTTTGCATGTGCTGCAAAACATTCCAAACACTATTGTGTAACGGCTTCTGTTGATACGGTAAATTTTTTAGAACCTATCGAGATTGGTGAAATTGTTACCCTAAAAGCCTCTATAAATTATGTAGGTAATACGTCCATGGTTGTTGGTATCCGCGTAGAAGCCGAAAATATAAAAACAGGACATATTAAACATTGTAATTCCTCCTATTTTACCATGGTAGCTAAAGATGAAGATGGAAACTCTGCAAAAGTACCAGGTTTAATTTTAACCTGTGAAGAGGAAGTTAAACGATTCTTAAAAGCAATAGAACGCAGTAAAACCAAGAAAAGTAGACGGATTGAATTTAATAGCAAAGATTTTGTTGTTAAAAACTACATAAAGGAATTAGAGCATTATAATATTAAGATTGAATTATAAGCCCTTATTCTTACATAGACTGCTAATATTCTTACTTCATTTTTATCAGATATTTGGATAATTAAATAAAATGATTGATATTTGATTATTCCTTTAAAACGGCATAAATCAAATTATTCCTTTAAAAAAGCATATTTATGTTTATTCCTCTTTAAAGGCATACAGCAAAAATGTTACTAAATTAACATCCAATCATTATGATAAGTGTCATTACTGGTGATATTATAAAATCCAAACATGTGCAACCTAATATCTGGTTAACACAACTCAAAGATGCTTTAACATTTTTAGAGCCGGATAAAACCTTATGGGAAATATATAGAGGTGATAGCTTTCAAATAGAATTGAAAAACCCTCAGGACAGCTTTTTAAAAGCAATCTATATCAAAGCCTGTATTACCATGATAAAAGGGTTAGATGTTCGCATGGCTATTGGTATTGGCACAAAAACCTATTCTGGTGCAACCGTAACGGAATCCAATGGTGAAGCCTTTCAGTTTTCAGGTGAAACATTAGAAAATCTGAAGAAAGAAAAAGTAAATTTAAAAATAAAAACACCCAACAAACATTTAAATAGAGATCTCAATTTGTTCTTTAAGCTTGCGCTAATTGGAATGGACAGTTGGACTGCGAACTCGGCAGAAATTGTAAAAAAACATATTGAAAACCCTAACACCATTCAAAGTGAATTGGCACACAAAATTGGCATTAGCCAAGATGCAATTAGCAAACGTATGAAACGTGCTAACCTGGAAGAAATACTAGAGCTTAATGCTTTGTGCAACGTTAAATTAAGTAACTTGTAGTATGATAATTTTAATAAAACTAGTGTTAGCACATTTAATTGGCGATTTTTTGCTACAGCCTAATTCATGGGTAAAAAGTAAAGAGAAAAAAAAGCTAAAATCTCCGAAATTATACCTTCATATTGCCATACACCTAGCATTAATGTTTCTTATTGTTTGGGATTTATCCTATTGGCCATTGCTAATAACGATTAGTGTTTTACACTTAATTATAGATGCGTCCAAATTGATTTTTCAAACGAAGAAGACCAAGCGATCATGGTTTTTTATAGATCAGTTTCTCCATGTTTCAAGTATCTTTTTAGCCTACTTTATTTTCACAAATACAACATTTTCAACATCAAACATCCCAACGGAAACAGCTTTACTTCTACTGACCTGTTTATTGTTTTTAACCAAACCCGTTTCCATTATTATGCAAGCTATTTTTAGCAAATGGAACATAGAAAAGCTCACTAAAAATAATGAATCGCTTAAAGATGCCGGAAAATACATTGGTATTCTAGAACGTCTTTTGGTATTCATATTTATTATCATGAATCATTGGGAAGCCGTTGGGTTTTTAATAACCGCGAAATCTGTTTTTAGGTTTGGTGATTTAAAAGAAAGTAAACACCGAAAACTCACCGAATATATTTTAATTGGAACCTTAATTAGCTTTGGGATAGCCATCGTGACAGGCATAATATTTCAAATTTTGGTATAAAAAAACCACCAGAAAATCCGGTGGTTTAAATATAACTTTTGAGGTAATTTATTGCTTTACAAAACGTTTAGAGATGGTTTCTTCACTATTAGAAACGCGCACTAAATAAACACCACTATTCCACTGACTCACGTTTATGGACGTATTTTGTGTATTGATTGCTCCTTGATAAACGCGTGATCCTAAAATATTATAAACTTCAATTTTAGCATCTTTATCAGAATTAGGAACATTAATATTTAATCTCGATTTGCTTGGGTTTGGATAAATTGTAAACCCTAAATCCTTTTTAAAATTTGACCTATTTAAGGTTGTAGAAGCTGTAATATTATCAACACGTAATGTAGCAACAATTTCCTCCCCTTTCCAATTATCAATAGTTGCATTACTTAAAATACGCATTGTTGAAACAGCAGCTAAAACATCAGCTGGCGTAGAAGTTGGAGGTCCTTGAACCATTGTAAAATCTGCCACGTTAAGAGATAAAGCAATACTTGTCCAACCTGTTCCAGCTTCAAGAAAAACTGGGTTGGTTGAAACCATACGCGCTCCCAAAGGACCTTGAAAACCTAATCTAAGATTCAAATCATTGGTTAACGCCAACGCATCCAATTGGATTTCAACAATACCTTCTGTGATAAAATTGCCAGACCATTGTGCACTAGAACTAAAAAACACCATTCTACTTCCTGCTGATGTACCGCCTAATGACGTATATTCTAACGCAAAATCACCTGTTCCAGCTGGTCCTAAATTGGGAAACGTGGTTGGTGGATTTGGTCCGCCACCAATAATCCAACTTTGAACCGTTCCATCCTGAAAATCATCAATTTGTCCCGCAGAAACTTGCGAAAACATCCAAAAGGACATCAAAAGGAAAGGTAATACGAGTAATTTTTTATTCATAACATATAATTTTTTGTAAAAGTAATGATTTCTAAATAATTAAAATCCATAAACGTTTACAAAACAATAATTTCTATTTACTTAAATACATTTTACGCCTAGAGTACAGGTTATAAAATGCATCATCTTTTAAACTGTCAATAAACAAAATACTTTCGCCTGTACTCTTCATTTCAGGACCTAATTGTTTGTTCACATTTGGAAACTTATTAAAAGAGAAAACGGGCTGTTTAATGGCGTAACCATTTAGCTTCGGATTAAAATTAAAATCGGTAACTTTCTTTTCGCCCAACATGACTTTAGTTGCATAATTTACATACGGTTCTCCATACGCTTTAGCTATAAAAGGAACGGTTCTAGATGCTCTAGGATTGGCTTCAATGATATAAACAACATCATCCTTAATTGCGAATTGCACATTAATAAGACCAACCGTATTTAAGGCCAATGCAATTTTCTTAGTATGATCCTTTATTTGTTGTAGTACCAAATCTCCTAAATTGAAAGGAGGTAAAACGCCGTTACTATCGCCAGAGTGAATTCCGCAAGGTTCTATATGCTCCATAATTCCAATGATATAAACATTTTCACCATCGCAAATAGCATCAGCTTCGGCTTCAATTGCACCATCTAAATAATGATCTAATAGCAGTTTATTGTCAGGCATTTGGCGTAATAAATCTACCACATGTTCTTCCAACTCTTTTCTATTAATAACGATTTTCATGCCTTGACCTCCTAGTACATAAGATGGTCTTACCAAGATTGGAAAGTCTAAAACATCAGCAATTGCTAAAGCTTCATCAGCATTTGTGGCAACATCAAATTCTGGATACGGAATATTATTTTCCTTTAAAATAGTTGAGAAACTTCCTCTATCTTCAGCTAAATCTAGAGATTGATAGGTTGTTCCAATAATTTTAATACCATAGCGATCTAATTTTTCAGCTAATTTTAAAGCCGTCTGTCCGCCAAGTTGCACAATAACACCTTCAGGTTTTTCATGTTGAATGATATCATAAATATGTTCCCAAAAAACCGGTTCGAAATACAATTTATCCGCAATATCAAAATCGGTAGAAACTGTTTCTGGATTACAATTAATCATAATTGTTTCATAGCCACATTCGGCTGCTGCCAAAACGCCATGAACACAACAATAATCGAACTCAATTCCTTGACCAATTCGGTTTGGTCCTGAACCTAAAACAATAATTTTCTTTTTATTGGAAACCACACTTTCACTGGAAGGTGCAATGTCACCATTGGCTAATTCAACTTCATTTTCGAAGCTTGAATAGTAGTATGGTGTTTCGGCCTTAAACTCGGCTGCACATGTATCTACTAACTTGTAAACACGCTTGATTTTAAATTCCTCGCGCTTTGTATAAACCTGGCTTTCTAAACATTTTAGCATGTGCGCTATTTGTCTGTCACCATAACCTTTTTGTTTCGCTTCTAATAATAAGTCGCGTTCAATAGTCACTATAGAGAATTTAGAAATTTCTTTTTCTAAATGATAAAGTTCTTCATATTGCTTTAAGAACCACATATCAATTTTGGTGATTTCATGAATTCTACTCAATGGAATTCCCATTTGTATAGCATCATAAATAACAAACACACGATCCCAACTTGCATTGGTTAATTTGTCTATAATTTGATTGTAACTCTTCTATGGCATATTCTGTTCTAGATGCCTGTCCTTTAATAATAAGTCTATTATTATCAGAAAGTTTCTTTAATTCTTTTTGAATAGCCCTAGGTGTTACATTATGCTTAGGTAAAAAATTAATTATTTCTTTTAAGTTTAGATATATATTTTTGTCTATTAATAACCTTAAAATATCTATAGAAAGTATTGTTGGCTTCATTAAAATCCTTTAAGCATATTGCGAACTGTATTAAATTAATTTTAAGATTATAGTGTATTATATATATTTTTTCAAGCTTATA
>CBFHJN010000123.1:0-8481 GCA_965655805.1 Flavobacteriaceae bacterium | reverse complement strand
ATTCAATCCACCAAAGTAACTTTGGACAATAAAATTAATGGTATTAATCAAGAATTACAGTCCTATATAGTTCAAAATGCACTTACTTTAGACATCGTTTCAGATTATGAATCACTACTAAATGCTGAAGAGCGCATGTTTTTTCTAGGTGAGAGTTCTATTTTTCTAGTAAATACAAGAGAATCTAAATTAATAGATGCCAAATTGAAAGCTATTAATTTAGAGTTCACTTATTTCAAGACGAAAGCAACACTCTTTAATGTGTTGTCTACAATTTAATTTTAAATACGTGTAACTTTAACCGCATTCATACCTTTCATTCCTTTTTCAAGTTCAAAAGATACAGCATCATTTTCAGCAATTTCATCAATTAAGCCACTCACGTGACAGAAGTATTTTTCCTGATCTTCTGAATCTATGATAAACCCAAAACCTTTGGAGTTATCGTAAAAAGAGACTTTTCCTTTTCTTACGGGATCAAATTCTTCAATGTCGCTATCATCGCGCTTTGGAATACTTACTTCAATGCTTTCCGCATCTACTTTAACACGCATAGAAGGATCTGGTGGTGTATCGGTTAGGTTCCCATTAAAATCAACATAAGCCATAGGAATACCGTCTGTCCCACCTTCTTCTTTTTCAAGTTTTCTGGCTTCCATTTTTTTACGCTTATCTTCGCGTTTTTTCAAACGTTTTTTTTCCTTTTCACTTTTATTAAATGTCTGTTGCGATTTTGCCATTGTTATTTTATCGTAATTTTTTAAGGGTTAAATTGAAGAAATAGAATATAATAGCATGGTTTAAAAAGAACAATGATCGTATTATAAGCCTAAATTCAGATTTTAGGTTACTCCTGCAATGTTTACAAATATAAGGTTTTAATTTTCGATTTGAAAGCTACACATGAAATTCTGTAAATTGGATACTTAATGTGCTTTCAATATCCTGAATTAACTTGCGCTCATCATCTAAAATTAACGCAATAGAACGGCCTTTTTTACCTGCTCTCGCTGTTCTTCCACTTCGGTGTGTGTAGTACTCCATTTGTTCTGGTAGCTGATGATGGATTATGAAAGCCAAATCATTCACATCAATACCACGAGCCGAAACATCGGTTGATACGAGGATTTGAATTGATTCATTTTTAAACGCACGCATGACTTTATCACGTTCTTTTTGTTGCATATCACCTTCTAAAGCGCCTACCGAAAAGCCTTCATTTAATAAGGTTTCCGTTAAACTTCTAGTGCCTGCTTTGGTTTTACAAAAAATAATGCCACGCTGATCTTTAAAACCATCTAGTAAATTCGTCAATACAGATATTTTTCCTTTTATAGAAGTTCTAATAAATTGATGTGTAATATTAGCATTGACTAAACTATGTCTATTCACTTCAATTTTAATTGCCTTTGGAGACATGTAGGTTTTAATCATCTTCTGAATGTCTTCAGGCATGGTAGCTGAAAATAGCCAAGTATGTCGTTTACCTGATGTGTATTTCAAAATGCGATTTAAATCCTCTTTAAATCCCATACTTAACATTTCATCGGCTTCATCTAAAACTAAAATTTTAATGTTTTTAATTTGAATAGCATCACGTTCAATTAAATCCAATAAGCGTCCTGGCGTAGCTACAATAATATGTGTTGTGCGCTGCAAGGCTTTAATTTGCTTTTCTATTTTTTCGCCTCCATAAACGCCTTCAGCAAAAATTTTATAATCGCAATATTTTGTGAACTTAAACAGTTGCTTTTGTATTTGTTGAACCAATTCACGAGTAGGTGCTAAAATTAGTGCTTGAACTTCGGGATTATTTGGATTAACGTGATGTAAAATAGGCAGTCCAAAAGCTGCTGTTTTTCCAGTTCCCGTTTGTGCTAAACCAATTAAGTCGGTTTCTTTTTGCAATAAAATAGGTATAGCTTGCGCTTGAATTTCAGTTGGTTTTACAATGTTTAGTTCTTTTAAAGCTTTTATATATTCTTTACGAATGCCTAAATCGGAAAATGATGTCATAACAATTTAATTGAGCTACAAAGGTAAATTTATTTCAATAGTAATGTATGAATATAAAAGGAAACTGTTAAACGTGTCAATAAGCTTATATTTGCTAAAAAGTTTAACCGTTTAAGAAACATGCATCCTAATAATCTTCATAACAAACCCTATGATTTTGATACATTAGTTCAAGCTAACCCTGATTTGAAGTCGTTTGTTTATGTTAATGATTTTGAAACTAAAACGATTGATTTTTCCGAAGCCGAAGCGGTTTATCAATTGAACAAAGCCATTCTTATTTCAGATTATGGTTTAAAGGACTATCAATTGCCTAAAGGTTATTTATGCCCACCAATTCCAGGACGTGCAGATTATATTCATCATATAAATGATTTAATTAGTACGAATTGTACGACAATAAAGGGTTTGGATATTGGTGTTGGGGCGAATACCATTTATCCCATTCTTGGATCTCAAATTTATCAATGGCAGATGGTTGGTGCTGATATTAATAAGAAATCGGTTGAAATTGCGCAGAACAATATCAATTTAAATTCGAATATAAAAGATTTGATAGAAATTTGTTTTCAGGATAATCCTTCTCATATTTTCTCAAGCAT
Source organism: Flavobacteriaceae bacterium (assembly GCA_965655805.1). Taxonomy (GTDB): domain Bacteria; phylum Bacteroidota; class Bacteroidia; order Flavobacteriales; family Flavobacteriaceae; genus Algorimicrobium. The sequence goes on along the minus strand of CBFHJN010000123.1, from coordinate 5,863 downwards.
TATAAAGCCAGATGAACAGTATCAATTTACCATGTGCAATCCGCCATTTCATGCATCAGAGAATGAAGCGTTAAAAGGAAACCAACGGAAATTAAAAAATTTGAATATAGATAAAACCTCATTAAATTTTGGTGGTCAGGCTCATGAATTATGGTGTAATGGTGGTGAAGCTTTGTTTATTAAGCGCATGATAAAAGAAAGTGTGAAGTTTTCCAACCAAGTAGGTTGGTTTACAACATTGGTTTCCAAAGGCTCCAATTTGCCGAAACTAATAAAACAACTCCAAAAATTAGGCACAAAACATCAAATTATTGATATGGCTCAAGGTCAGAAAGTTTCTCGGATTTTAGCATGGCATTTTCGGGACTAATCCAATTGATAATAGCCACATTTTAAATATGCGCCTTCTGGAAACCCGATTGGATGATCGGTGTCATGCTGGGTTTTTAAAATCAGCTTATATGGTCGTTTTGCTTTGATTAAACTAGCCTTGTTTACATCAAAAAAAGCATCTGCAATAATACGTGATGAACAAGATGCTAAAACCAACATACCATTTTTAGCAGTGAGCTTCTCTCCTAGTTGTGCTAATTGAGCATATTTTTTTTTAGCTAATTGTATTTCCGATTGTTGTTTGGCAAAGCTTGGTGGATCAATTACTACCACATCAAATGTTTTTCCAGATTGGATGAGTTGTTCCATTTTAACAAATGCATCACCTGCAATAATATGATGTTTTCCTGAATAATCATTTAACTTACCGTTTTCAAACGCAATTTCTAAAGCTTGTTTGCTGATATCTAAACTCGTTACTTCTTTGGCTTGGTTTGCCAAAGCATGAACCGAAAATCCACCAGCATATGAGAATACATCTAAAACGGTTTTACCTCTGCTTAATTCGCCTACGCGCTTTCTATTATGTCTATGATCTAAAAAATAACCTGTTTTATGGCCTTTTATAACATTTGCCGAAAAATGTACGCCATGTTCAACAAAGTTTACAACTTCGTTTTTTAAAGACCCAAAAATTACCGCTCCATCTATTAACCCGAAATCAGCTTGCTGCAAATTTCGACTTAAACGCATGACAACCGTTTTTACTATTGAAATTTCAATGAGCATGTCTGTAATGTCATGAATATATGGTAACCAGATTTCTGAATATAATTTGATAACTAAAACGTGCGCGTAAACATCTGCTATTAGTCCAGGAAAGCCATCATTTTCGCCAAATAATAAGCGATAACTTGTGGTATTTGTTTTTAAAAGCGAAGCTCTTTTTTGAAAAGCTTCATCAATTTTTTCTTTAAAAAAGTCCGAATTAATATGTTTAGGTTCACCATGATGCAACATTTTTATGCGAATTGGTGAAGCCGCATCATACAAACCAACACCTATAAAAGCATTATCACGTTTTCTGAAAATAACAGCAACATCGCCAGATTGACCCTCCTTATTAACTTTCTCAATACTGTTTTCAAAAACCCATGGATGCCCTTGAAGCACCGAACGTTCGCCATTAGCATTTAGTTTAATGGCCAATCGTGATTGTGGTTTTGTAAATTCTGGAAGATTTAATTGAGACATGTGTATGTTATTTGTGCAAAAATAGAAAATGCATAGCAGCAATTAAGCCACTATGCATTTAAAGTTTTAATTAAACTGATTTACGCTTTAAATTGGATTTCCAAAAATATCCAATTCAATGACGGGTTTACCTAATTTTTTTACTTCGCTCCATTGGGTAGCTTTGTCGCCAACAATCACATAAATCATATCAGATTCTTGTAAATAGGTATTGATTACGTTTTTGTAATCATCCAAAGTCATAGCGATTAATTCCTCTTGATTTTTTTCTATATAATTTTGAGAATAACCGTATTTACTGATATTGCGCAAGATGCTTAATTTGGCTCCTAAACTCTCATAAGCGCGTGTGTTAGCTTTTAAAAGCTTGTTCTTGGTAAGTTCGACATCATCTTCCGAAAAATTATCGGCATAATTACCAACCATATCTTTAATAATTTCTAACGATTTTAATGTGGCATTGGCGCGAACACTTGAACGAACGGTAAATGGAGCTACTTCCAAACTATTTCCTACACCAGAATAGGCACCATAGGTATATCCCTTTTCTATACGCAAAGTTTGAAATAACTGACCACTAGAGCCACCACCTATAATTTCGTTAGCAAAATCGAGGTTATTGGCTTCTTCATTTTTAGCAGAAAGTGCCAGTTTACCAATATTTAAAACCGATTGTTTGGAATCCGGAACATCAATAAAATACACGGTATTTTTAATGTTTTCTGAAGGCAATTCAAAATTTGGAATTTGAGGTGCTTGACCTTTCCAAGCATTCAAAGTTTCTAAAACACCTAACGTTTCAGACTTGGATAAGGCGCCAGCGACATGGAAATTTGCGTTTTCAGGCACTAAATTCGAGTAATAAGCTTTTAAATCAGCCATGCTGATATTTTTTACTGTATTTAAAGTACCGCTACCTGGAATGGCAGATGGATGATTTTTACCATATAAGAGTTGATTGTAAGCCAAGCTAGCAATGGCATTCGGATTGGATTCACGATCTTTTAAATTAGTTTCTAAACCTTGTTTCAATCGGTTGTATTCCGTTTCGTCCCAACGTGGCTCCAACAAGATTTCTTTAACTAGCGCAATCGTTTCATCAAAGTTTTTAGCCAAACAAGATCCCGTAATATGGAAATCTTCATTGGCACTATACATGCCAATACGAGCGCCTAATAAACCAATAGCTTCTTCTAATTCGGCTGGTGTTTTGGTTGCAGTTCCCTGGAGCATTAAATCGCTTAACAAACTAGCTGTTCCAGCCTTGTTTTCAGGGTCTAACAATTGACCTCCAGGAATAGTAATGTCAAATTGTACTAAAGGTGTTTCGTTGTTTTCAATACCATAAACGGTCATACCATTATCTAAATTACCTGTCCATATGGTTGGCATTCTAAACTTCGGTAATTCGCCAAAAGCAGGTTCACTCCTATCATATTTACTAACCGTTTTTTCATATTCAGCTTCTTCACCTTGGCCAACTTCTTCATTTGCGACATCTTGTTTTACCTCTTCTATCCAAACGGTTGCTTCTTGAGCATCAGTGACAGCTAAATCTAATTGCCCTTTAGGCACAACACTGGTCATAACATAATTTTTATTTTTTATGTATTTATTGTAAACGCGCATCACATCATCAGCTGTTACGGCATTGGTAAGTTTTGCTGTTTGTGTAACATAACTTGGATCGCCAGCAAATTCATTATCTTGACCCAATTGAAACGCTTTGTTTAAAACGGTACTGATACCTTGATACAAATTAGTTTCTAGTTCTGCTTTTATTCGTTTTAAATCGCGTTCATTAACACCATTTTTATCAAAACGCGTTAAACCTGAATCAATTGCTTTGGTTACTTTGTCTAAATCGGTTTCCTCATTAGCTCGGACACGGAAAACAAATTCGCCTGCTAATTCACTATTGGACTGATAGGTTCCAATATTAGGAGCTAATTTTTGTTCTTCAACAATAACTTGATATAAAGGCGCATTTTTACTGCCACTTAATAATTGACCTAAAATTTGAAGGGCATAAGAATCTTCATGATATTCTTCTACGGTTGGAAAAACCATTCGGAGTTCAGGAAGTTTGGCAAAGCTATCTTCAAAATATAAGGATTTTGTTTCAGCCAAATTTACAGGTTGTGCTTGCAAGGCTTCCACTTCTGGACCACTTGGAATTTCGCCAAACCATTTTTCAACTAATGTTTTGGTTTCTTCAAAGTCAATATCACCTGCAATTACTAATGTAGCATTGCTAGCACCATAATATTGGGTGTAAAATTCTTTCACATCATCAATGGTTGCGGCTTGCAAATCTGGTAACGACCCAATTACAGTCCAATTATATGGATGGTCCTTAGGGTAAAGATTGGAACGAATAATTTCATCAGTATAACCATAAGCGGCATTATCAACACGTTGGCGTTTTTCATTCTTTACCACTTGCTTTTCGCGCTCCAAAGCGGATTTAGTAACGGTATTAATCATGTAGCCAAAACGGTCGGAATCAATCCACAAGATTTTCTCAAAAGCATCTTTTGGAACCACTTCATAATACACTGTGTAATCATTTGAGGTTCCACCATTTCGGCTTCCTCCCCATTCTGGAATCATTTTTCTATTGGCTCCAACAGGAACGTTTTCAGAATCATTGAAACTCATATGTTCAAAGAAATGCGCGAAACCTGTTTTTCCAGGTTTTTCACGATTGGAGCCCACATGCATAATGGTTGCAACGGCTACAATAGGATCGCTATCATCTTGATGTAGAATAACGTCAAGTCCATTGTCTAGCGTGAATTTTTCATACTCAATGGCAAATTCTTTTTCTACTTCTTGAACGGGTTCTTTGGGTTTTTCTTCGCAAGACATACATAAAATAAGTATGGCGAATAAGCTGTAAATTTTTGGTTGCATAGTGTTTTGTTTAGAGTTTAAAGATACTTAAACTGAAACTATACATTTCGCAAAAAACCGTTAAAATTAATTCGAAAATTTATAAGAAGTTAATACTAAGAGCATTGGAAAAGCTCAAAAAACATCTAGTTAATGATGATTTTTTTTGTGATTGATTGGTTTAAGTTAGACACCTTAACCATATATAAACCAGAACTTAAATATTTAATATTAATTGTTTTTCCGGAAGACGCAGTTTTATGTTGCTTGATTAATTGCCCATTCATGCCGAAAATATCAATGTCAGCATTCGCATTTAAATTTTTAATATATAAGAAGTCTGTTGCAGGGTTTGGATATATTTGGATATCCAGATTTTGTGAAATTTCTTCAGTGCTTAAAGCATTGCAATCGGATTCATTAGCAACGAAATGCGAGTTATTATCAATAATCCAATTGGCCAAATATGTGGCTTGGGCATCATCAACAAAAATACAGCTTAAATTAGCATTGTTTTCAGCATTAAAACTCATAATTCTATGGTTTCTACTGTTACGAATATCCAAAGTATTTAAGTTGTTATGACCTAAACGAACAAATCTTAAATCGTCGTTCATAGAAATATCAATGTCTTCAATTAAATTATTACTAGCATGAAGTAATAATAATTCTGGCGCATTAAAGAGGTCTAATTCCGAAATATTGTTGTTTTCACAGATGAAGCGTTTTAAATCCATATTCGCGCTTAAGTCTAATTCCGTAAAAAAATTATTACTAATATCAATGTATGATAAATCAGAACACTGACTGAATGAAATGGCTGTTAAATTATTACCTGAACAGGACAACGTTTTTAAGTGGTAATTATTTAAAATATTCAATGATAAGAGGTTATTTTCGCCACAAAACAAGGATTCTAAATCCGAATTAGCGTTGACATTCAAGATATCCAAATTGTTGGAATAACACCATAAAACTTCTAATTCTGGATTATTTGAAACATCTAAAGTGTTTAAACTATTCAGACTACAGGATAATAATTCTAAATTTGGAAGATGCGATACGGTAAGCGTTTGTAATAAATTATTACTGACATAAATTTCTTCTAATTGTATGTTTTCTGAAATATTAAGGGTTTCTAAACTGTTATTTTCAATGTCAAGAATTTTTAAATTTAAATTATTAGATAAATCTAAATATGAGATATTATTGGAGTAACTATATAGATTTTCTAAACTAATAAAAGCCTCAATTCCCGTTAAATCTGTGATGTTTTTATCATAAATATTTAAGCTAATTACATTTTCAGCATCCGAATTTAAAATATTGCCATTAAGACCATTTGTATCTATGCCGCAATCAATAAGTGTTTGCTCAAAAC
>CBFHJN010000122.1:281-8517 GCA_965655805.1 Flavobacteriaceae bacterium | reverse complement strand
TAAAAATGAAACGACAAAAACTACAATTGAGAAACCTATAGACTCTGTTCAAATTGAAGTTCAGGCACCTGAAAAATCAACGATGACTTTAAAAAAAGAACTGACTGAAAAGGGTTTTCAAATCTTCGATTATGTGGACGAGAAAACAAAAGACACCGTTTTAATGCAGCAATATTTTATGGCATTTTTAAAAAAAGGGCCTACTCGTTCACAAAATGAAGCGGAAGCGGCTGAACTTCAAAAGAAACATTTAGCACATTTATCACGTATGTATGAATTAGGATATGCTGATATTTCTGGTCCTTTTGGTGACGATGGTGACATTCGTGGTATAACAATTTACAACGTACCTACTATAGAAATAGCTGATAGTTTAGCAAATTTAGATCCTATGGTAAAAGCAGGTCGATTAGTTATGGAAATGCATCCATGGTGGGCAGCAAAAGGGTTTCCGTTACGTTAATGAAGTATTTAAAAATAAGTATTCTAATTGCTATTATTGTTACTATAATCGTTCATTTTACGGTTAAAGATTACTTCTATGCATCTGCTATAGTCTTCTATGCTTTCCCGCTTCCTATTATAATTTTATTAATAGCATTTTCAACAATCATTAATAAAAAATGGCGCAAAATATCTTTCACCTCACTTATAGTTTTAAGTGGTATTTGGTATTTTAAAAGCTATGTGTCAAATCAAGAATATACCGTTAATGAAGGTTTGGAAGTTGTCGTTTGGAATGCTGGACACAATCAAAGTTTTGAAGAAGCTTTTACTGAAAACATTCAGATTCCAGATGTTTTGGTATTGATAGAATGTAATTTAAAATCAATTCAAGAAACTCGCAATACATATCCAAATTATTACTTTCATTTATCTGAAGAAGAAATAGGCATATTCTCAAAAACACCTTTAAAAATAATCAGTGAAGTAACGTCTGAAACAAATTCTACCGTTTTAAAATTCACAACCCAAAATATTATTTTTTATGCAGTTGATTTAACAGCTGAAGTATTTAATTCCAGAGAAGAGGAATTGCAATTTGTATATTCTAATATCGACTATCACACAAATTCGATTGTTCTAGGCGATTTCAATACACCTTTGGAATCCATTTATTTTGAAGATTTTAAAAACAATTACAATCATGCATTTTCTACAATAGGAAACGGTTTTACAGAAACCTGGTTTTGGAATTTACCCCTTTTGTCATTAGATCATATTTGGGTGTCTCAAAATTTAAAAATCAATAAAACTGATAAAATACGGACTTGGAAATCCGATCATAGCTTACTTCGAACGTATGTTAGTCGAGTAACTATCCCGAAATAGTTACCCAACGCTTCGCTTCATTTCCAAAGGTATCCACAACTGTTATCAAATGTTTGCCTTTTTCAGGAATAATGGCAAACTCATGAATATTCTGTGTGCTTCCTAAAAATTGTTCATCTACATACCAAAATACCGTTGTTTCTGGTTTGGAATGGGCAATTTTTAAAATGAGCTCATTGGTTTTGCCATCAAAACCTTTAGGAAGGAAAATAGTGTTGTTATCATTCGGATAAATGAATTGCATGGAAATGATCTCTTCACGCAAACAATCAGCTCTAAATGGAGGTAAGGGTTTATAAAACGGATTTTTGGTCTTATAATAATAAGCCATCAAAGGTGGTAAAACAAACCAGGATTTGTGTGATATATTGGATATAGCTTCACAAGATGAATTCACCTGAAATTGTTCTGAAGCATCTACGTGAACTAGTACATGATAAGGACAAGGCTTGGTTTTTAATCCAGAAATTTGAATGAATTTTTGTTCCACCACATCACAATTTAGCGATGCACGATGCCCACTTTTTTTACAAATGCTGACTTCTTGCATCTCATCAAAAGGTTGTGAAAACCAATCCGAATTCGGCAACAAATTAAACACATCAAACAAAATAGGAGCTGCGGTTTGCACGCCAACTAAACCAGGCCTGCCTTCGCCATCTGCATTACCAACCCAAACACCAACTACAAAATCTTTGGTAGTTCCAATTGCCCAAGCATCGCGGAAACCGAAACTGGTTCCTGTTTTCCAAGCTATTTGTTTGGAGCCGTCATAAAACTCCCAATTATCATCGCCTTCTGGTCGGTTTACGTCTTTTAAACTTTCGTAAGTGAGATAAATGGAAGCCGCATCAAAAAGCGTTTTATCCGTTGTTTTTTTTCCGAAGTCAACTGTTTCTGAATTGATGAATATCGGCTCGGAAAATTCATTTTGAAAATACTCGCTTGACGTTTCTGAAAAATGATTTAAGGTTGAAGACAGCGCAGCATAACTTTTGCATAAATCCCATAAATTACTTTCTGCTCCTCCTAAAATGAGTGACAAACCATAATAATTGGTAGATTCCGATACATTTTTCAGCTCTAGTTTTTTCAAATATTGATAGAATCTGTCTAAACCAAATTCTTGCAACATGCGTACAGAAGGTACATTTAAAGAACGTGATAAGGCATGACTGGCTGGAACGGCTCCATCATACGCCTTGTTGTAATTTTCGGGATTATAACTCCCAAATTGTGTGGGAATATCAGCCACTAATGTGTTGGGTAATAAATCGCCGGCATCCAACATAGCTGCATATAAAAAGGGTTTTAAAATACTGCCTGTACTTCGTGGTTTATCAATAACGTCCACATCTTTATGATGTAATTTATCGGTTGGTGTATTGCCAACATAAGCTAAAACCTTGCGTGTTTTAACGTCTAAAACTAACACAGCCGCATTGTGAATATCATTTTGCTTCAGTTGATTATAATGTGTTTTCACCAATTGATTTATGCGTTCTTGTAAGTGATGATCAACTGTAGTTTGCACACGTTTTCCCGAATGAGTTTGCGCTACTTTCTGTAACAAATGCGGAGCCGTTTGTGGTAGCGCATAAGGTTTTTGAGGTAAACTTTCAGCGATAGAAAGTTTATAGGTTAAGGAATCAATAAACGTATTTTCTAATAATTTTTTAAGTAAGCGATTGCGTTTTTTGAGTAATTGCTCTTGGTTTTTCCCAGGATAAATCAGACTTGGAGCATTTGGTAAAACGGCTAAAGTGGCATGTTCTGCCCAAGATAATTGATTAGCATCGCGATTAAAATACCGCCAGGAAGCCGCATCCAATCCAACAACATTACCGCCAAATGGTGCATTGCTAGCATAATATGCTAAAATCTGATCTTTGCTTTCGCGAAGTTCCAAACGAGTTGCTAAAATAATTTCGATTGCTTTTTCAAAATAGGTTCTGTTTTGTCCTTTTCGGGATAAACGAATGACTTGTTGGGTAAGTGTACTGCCTCCACGTTTGTTGCCATCCGATTGTAAATTATCACGAAACGCTTTAAAAATAGAAACCGGATTAAATCCTGGATGCTTATAAAAATAGGCGTCTTCAAATTGGATGATACAGATTTTGAATTTTTCAGGAATTGAGTCGTTTTGAGGAAATCGCCATTGTCCATCATTGGCAATTTGTGCGCCTAAAAGTCGGTTGGTTTTACTCGTAATAATTGTTGCTTTTGGATCGGAAAAAAGCTGTTTGGGTAAACAGAAATAATAGGCAATAATTAGAACAATTACGATTGCCGATTTGATTTTGTTTGCTTTAATATATGATGTGAGTTTATCCAACTATTTTTTGAATTCGTATTCACGTTCTACTTTACAAACCCGAACATGATACCAACTATACCAATCCTCTCGGCCTTTTTGTTGTGCTAAAAGATGATCGCTTTGTTGTTTCCAGTTTTTAATGGCATCCAGACTTTCCCAATAACTAACGGTTATTCCCAAACCTTCACGAGCAGATTCTATATCAATAAAACCTGGTTGTTGTTTGGCAAGCGTTTCCATTTTTTCTGCCATTTCTGAATACCCTTTTACATTTTCGTTTTGAGTGGAAGTGAAAATAACAGCGTAATAGGGATTTTGTTTTGTCATTGTTTTTCTCTTAATGTTGTTTTTATTTATCTATCAGATTCCTGCTTTTGCGGTAATTCTACTTCTCAACCGTTATCCATTGTCCTTTGCTGCGCACTAAATAGTCAGAATCATACATGGCTTCTGCTTGAACGCCTGGTAAATAATAGGTTCCTAAAAAAGAGGCATTCAACATAACATTGAAGGTTTTACTGTCTTGATTCCCTTTTTGTGGTAAATCGAAATAATAATTGACTTCGTTATCGCGAATATCAATATATCTAGCTTGACTGGTTACTGCTTCACCAAAACCCGTAAATCGTGTGTTGATAATTTCCCAACCTGATGGGAATAATTGTGTTAAAGCTACATCATTGATATTCTCGTTTTTAAGATTGCTTACCACAATCGTCGCCACGAAATCTTGGCCTTGCTTTAATTTGGAAATGTTGATGTTATTACCAGTCAAATCCTTATAAACCATGGAGACACTTAAACCGCGTTGTTCAACCAATTCTTGGCCTAATGGTAGTTTTCCGGAATTCAAAACATGGACATAAATTAAGTTGTCTTTCTTGTTAGAAACAGTCAGTTGATTTGTACCATCTGAAATTGTTAAATCACGTTGCGCAATGGCTGATTTAGATTGTATAATTTCCGGTTTTCCATTTATAGAGTATTGAATATCCAAATCTTTTCCACCATTGGCTTCCACCATTTTCGCCATAGCTAATAAACTGTAAGCTGTTGTTTGGGTGCTCATCCATCTGCCGCTGGATAAATCCTTCGCTAAAGATTCAGCTAATTCTCGTTGTTGTGGGTTTTTAGTTAATACCATAGTTTCTAAAGCCATGGCACGATTTCTATCTACTGAACCATATGTATAATAGTTGCTTTTGGGTGGTTGAAAATTAATATTAGCTGTTTTAGAAATCGCTTGACTTGCTTCATTTTGTCCAGCTAAAGCATAAGCAGCAGCCAATCGCCATTTCGCTTCGTTGGAAATTTCGGAAAACTCACGTAAACGGTTCATAGCGGCTAAATCAGCATTTCCAGCTAATGCCAATGTGTACAATCGGTAGGCTTGCGCTAAATCGGAATTATAGGTTCTGTAACTCGGACGCCAATCGCGAGCGGCTTGTTTTTGGTAAGACAGCCAATTACTTTTGAAGGTTAACGGCAACACATAACCTTTCTTTTCCGCTTCTAGCATAAAATGCCCAGCGTAACTCGTAGACCAATCGTTGGACGTGTTTTCACCCATCCAATAACTCATGCCACCATTTGGCATTTGAAATTGCGCCAATCGTTTGATACCACTTTCAATATTTTTCTGAATGTCTTGTTTTTTATCCAGCGTTAAATCGAAAATATCATTCAAATATAACTGCGGAAATACACCTGAAGTGGTTTGCTCCAAACAACCGTGTGGATATCTAATCAAATATTGTAAACGACGTGTAAAATCCATAGGTGGTAACGTTGAAAACTCTACTGTTGCTGAATTGGTTTCAGCTTCTCCAAAGGTTGAAAATGAAAGCGAGGCTTCTGTATTTGCAGCAACCGATTTGTCAATAGATTTTGATGATATCGGATTCGGATTTACCACATCAATTTCTACTTTATAACTTGATTTTTCTCCGTTGCCTGTCGCAATTACTTCAATCGTATTAAAACCTTTTGCTTGGCTGACATCTAATTCGAAATACAGCATTTTTTCATCTGGTTTGGCAAAATTTACAGTTTGTGTTTTTTCGCCAACAACAGAAATACCTTTGCTTAATTTTAAATTGATTTCAACATTTTTTACGTTTTTTTCCATAGCAAAAACAGTAACAGGTAAGGTTACTTTTTCGCCAGGACTTAATTTGCGTGGAAGTGACGCTAACACCATCAAGGGTTTTTTAACTTCAACCGATTTATCCACACTACCATAGGCTTCATCTTTTGCATTTCCGGCTACAACCATAGTACGAACGGCTCCAATATAATTGGGTAATTTTAAAGTATGCGATTTGTTTTCGCCTGCCTTTAAAGTGAAAGGGCCTAAATAACTAACAACAGGTTTAAAACGGTTGGCTTTTTTATTTTTTCCTGCAGCTGCATTTCCATCACCACCAATGGCAAAAACTTGATCAATACTTCCAGAATATGCTCCAATCACATCATCAAAAATATCCCAAGTTTTGACACCTAAAGCTTCACGCGCATAAAAATCATCCCAAGCATTTGGTGTTTTAAAACGGGTTAAGTCCAGCAAGCCTTCTTCAACCATAGCAATCGTGTAGGTCATGGTTTTATTGTTCTTTTCGGAAACCGTGACTTTAAATTCCTGCTCTGGTTGCAAGACATCTGGCATTTTTAATAGTGGTTCCAATTTCGTATTTGGATCTTCCACCATGAGTGGAATAACGCCAAATAAGCGAATCGGTAAATCGTTTGCTGTAATGGCATGCGGTTGTAATAATGAAATATTAATAAACACATTTGGTGCCATTTCTGCCGTAATTGGAATGCTTACTTTGGTTTCGCCCTTTTGTGTTTTTATCCATCTCGTTTCTAAAACTTCGGTTCCATTTTCTACACTGACTAACGCACGACCTTCATTTCCAGAATTGAATGTAATAGTAGCTATTTCTCCTACATTGTAGGTTTCTTTATCTGCTGAAAACACCAACATTTTTGCGGCTTCCTTATCACTTGATGGTGCTTTTTGCCACCAGTTTTTATAAAAGTAAGCGGTTCGTCCAGTGGCATGACCACTTTCTGGGTCAATAACCCGAATAAGATATCGACCACCTTCTTCATCTGGAATATTGATATTGAAACTTCCTTTGCCTTGCGCATTGGTATTTACTTTCGTGTCTAAATACGGTCTGTGATAATTGCTAGACACATAACTTGATAAATTATCTTCAGAAGAATTCCACCACCAACGCCATTCAATTTTGTAGATTTTTACCTCTAAATTATCGCGTTGAATTGGATTGCCATCTTTATCAACGACCACCACATCAAAGGTTTGGTTTTCATTGGTAAAAAAGGAGCCATACGCTTTTGGTTCAGGTGAACGTAAACCTACAAACGACTTGTAAGGTGCATAAGGCATAGCGAAAGCGTCCATTGAGAAATCGCCTCCATTTTCAAAAGCACGTACTAAAAATTGCACATTTAACATGCCTGGTGCATTTTTTCCGACTTCCAGTTTGTTGTTAATTTGCGCGATTCCTTCTGCATTAACGTTGCCCTCAAAAACGGTTAATTCTTCGGTTTCAAATTCGCGTGTAGGATCTGAAAAAATGTAATTTTTAAAATTTTTAAAGCCAGTATTGGAATTGTTTATTTTCGCTTTAATTTCAGCTTTTAAATTTTTTCCAGGTGCTCCATGAAGCCATTTTACATCTAATGTTCCTTGTAAAGGTTCAGTATTGGTTAGGATGTCGTTTTCAAAATCGACTTTAATTTTTAAACGATTGGGTTTAACCGTTTCAATTTTTAAGGTTTTATAGAATGTTGCGCCTCCTACAGATACTTTCGCATTGTAATTACCCGTTTTATCTTCTGTATTGGTTGGAACGGTGAATTTGTAAAAATTATTAAGGTTATCAGTCGTGATATTTTTATAAGTTAATTTACCGTTAGGATCTGTTATTTCTAATTTCACAGGATGCTCCTTTGGCAATTTATTGGCTTTATCATTTAACATAAAGGTTAAATGCAAGGTATCGCCTGGACGCCAAACACCACGTTCGCCATACAAATAGCCTTTTAGACCACGTTGCATGTTGTTTCCTGAAACATCAAATTTACTTAAGGATAAGGAGTTGCCATCTGCGAGTTTTAAATAGGTGGTATTTTTCCCTTTTTTAACAATGGCAAAAGCAGCATGTTTATCGGCATCAATGGTTAATAAGCCTTCAGAATCGGTAAATAGAGTGACTAATTCCTGCTGCTGATAATTATAAAGTGTTACTGATGCGTTGGTTTCCGGATTGGTATTTAGAATATTGGTTACCGCAAAATAGTAGGAATTATTTTCACCACGTTTGGCAATAACTCCCAAATTGGAAGCCACTAAATTTTGTGAAACAATCCGATCTTGATTATAATAGGCTACATGACACGGATTATCACGTTTACGCCAATTGTATGGATAGTTTTTATAATTATAGGTTAAATTATCCCAGTAAGCTTCTTCACGTAAATCGTCCTCTTCGGTATAAGTTTCTTCAGCATAATCGTTCCCATAATAATCTTCTTCATAATAGTAATCGTCAT
>CBFHJN010000122.1:0-271 GCA_965655805.1 Flavobacteriaceae bacterium | reverse complement strand
GTTGCTTGTTGTGGTCGACTCGTTCGCATTACAATCATATAACGAATAGTCTTTAGTAAAGCTTAATTCCACGCGATAAATAGCACCAGGATCGGCTGCAAAGAATTTTGATAAATCAATACTATACGCACGCCATTTTCCGGTGTTTTCAGAAGCGGATTGGAGTTCTATGGTTTGTTTGGCAATTCTGCGTCCAACTTGTCTAATGGCATATTGATTGTCGGTATTCCAATTGTTATCTTGTAAAAATTGGATAATGTTATCTTCATAA
>CBFHJN010000121.1:0-8702 GCA_965655805.1 Flavobacteriaceae bacterium | reverse complement strand
CATAAAAATATAATGAACCTGTTAAAAAGTGATTGATACTATCTGTTAAATAAAATTGCGATTGTGAAGCCGCATTTCCACCTACTTCATAAAACATACCATATACTTTACGTTCTTTATTCACATACAGTTGTTCTACAATTTCATCTGCTTTGGTGGTATGCTCTTGGGTAAAACCTTGAGCATCGTGCAACAGTGTTTTTAAACGATTTGTGTTATTGTTTACGGGTTTATAGGTTAAATATATAGTTCCTTTTAAAGCAGGATATACTAAATCTATTCCATAACTACCCGAATCATTAGCTATTGCACGCGCTTTAATTTGTGTGGCTAATTCATTTTTTTCAAACGTAAACGGAAAACCGGCTTCTAATTTTTTATAGTCAGGTTTTGGGTATTCTAAACGCAAATGTGCCGCAGGTTTGGGTAAGGTATCATTGCCACATGCTGTAATAGTTATGGCTAAAACTGTAATTAAAATAGTATTTAATTTCATAAAATATTAATATTAATGAGTAACGCTACGGTATTGTCACCTTCACACGTGTAATACGTTTTTTATCCAAGGCCTCTATGGTAAAAACGTAATTTTCGAAATATATTTTACTGCCTTGCTTTGGAAAGCTTTTTGAAAACTCTAAAATAAAACCAGCCAAGGTTTCTGCTTCACCTTTTTCCGCTTCAAATAAACTATCGTCTTCCATTTTTAAAATTTTATAAAAATCTTTTAAAGCGGTTTTGCCTTCAAAAACGTAATTATTATTGTCTAGTTTGGAATATATTAAATCTTCATCATCAAATTCATCACTAATATCGCCTACAATTTCTTCTATTATATCTTCCAAAGAAATTAAACCAGAGGTGCCTCCATATTCATCTACCACAACGGCTAAATGGACTTTCTTTTCTTGAAATTCGCCCATTAAATCATCCAGCTTTTTATTTTCTGGCACAAAAAAGGGATCGCGTAGCAAGGTGGTCCAATCAAATTGCTTTCTATCTAAAAAAGGCAATAAATCTTTCACATAAAGGATACCTTTTATTTTATCGATATTTTCTTCAAAAACAGGAATTCTTGAATAGCCATTTTTAACAATTTCCGGGATAATTTCCAGATATTTCTGATTAATATTCAAGGCAAAAATATCGATACGCGGACGCATAACCTGTTTGGTGTCGGTGTTCCCAAAAGACACAATACCTTTTAAAATTTTTTGTTCTTCTTTGGTGGTATCGGCTTCACTGGTGAGCTCCAACGCTTGCGAGAGCTGATCGACACTTAAATTGGATTTTTGTTTCCCAAGTTTACTATGAATTCCTATTGTAATGCTACGCATAGGTAGACTTAAAGGCGAAAATAGCACATCTAAAACACGTAAGGGATACGCCATTAAGACGGCAAATTTCATTTTATTTCGACTGGCATAAATTTTAGGTAAAATTTCGCCAAACAACAATATTAAAAATGTGATAACAACTACCTCTAACAGAAACTGGAGGAGTTCTGACTGAATGCCTGTAAATATAAATTCACCCAAATACGCAAAAAGAATAACGATGCCAATATTGATAAAGTTATTGGCTACTAATATCGTTGCTAATAATTTTTTAGGGCGTTCTAATAGTTTGGTAATAATATTGATGGCTGTGGCATTGGTTTGTGTTTCATCTTCCAGATCGGTTCGGGTTAATGAAAACAAGGCTACTTCGGCTCCTGAAATAAGAGCTGAACACAGCAAAAGCAGGAATAATAGTGCAATTCCAAAAAGCATGGAATAATCAACTGAAATAATTAGTGATAAAAAACTGGGAGGTTCTAGGTCCAATGATTTTTGGTTTTAGTGCTGATTAAAATGGTAAATCGTCATCAGGCATATCTACTTCCGGTTTAGGTGTAATAGGCTCTTGACGTGGTTGTGTACTTTTAGCTGGTTGACTTTCTTGTTGTTGCTGTTGTGGCTGATTGGAAGGTGCGCTTCCACTCTCGCCTTTGGTAGTTAAAAAGGTAAAATCTGTACATTGAATTTCCGTTGAATAGCGATCGTTTCCCGTTTCATCTTGCCATTTTCTGGTTTTTATACGCCCTTCAATATATACTTTGTCGCCTTTACTTAAGTACTTTTCACAAACTTCGGCAGCTTTATTCCTAACAACAATATTATGCCATTCTGTATTTGTAACACGTTCATTGGTTTGTTTACTGGTATAGGTTTCGTTAGTAGCCAAAGGAAAACGGCCAATACAGCCACCTCCTTCAAAATAGTGCATTTTTACTTCGTCTCCTAAATGCCCAATTAGCATCACCTTATTTAATGTTCCTGACATGATATTTTATTTGTTTGGCAAAATTACGCTTTTGCATTGCATAAACTTAAAATTAGTGAAAAAATATGAGCTTGCTAAATTTCAGATTGAAAATTAAAAGCATCCATAAAGTTCTTAATAAGAATGGGAACGGCATACTTTTCGATTTCAGAAAATGCTATACCTGATTTTGGAAATTCATTAGTTTCTACAATCCAAAACTTGGTGTGTAAATGTTGGTGTGATAATTTATGAATAATATCATCCTCATTATATAAGGTAATTTTTTCTATGGCTTTGTCAGGCTTGAAGTAATTTAACAACTCTGTTTTACCTATACTCTTCTTTGTTTCCAATAACGGGAACTGAAAGAGGTTTTGCCAGATACCTTTACCTTTTCGTTGTTCTAAAATTGTTTCGTTATCATCATTTAAATAAACCAAAAAGTTGAAATATTTTTTTTTAGGTTTATTGTTTTTAATTTTTACCGGCAGTATATTTACCTCATTGTTCCGAAAAGCGACGCAATTTTCTTGCAACGGACAAATAGAACAATCTGGACTACTTGGTTTGCATTGAATGGCACCAAACTCCATGATGGCCTGATTAAAATCGGCTGGATTATGGATATCAATACTATCAGAAGCTAATGCCTTAAAAATCTTTTTACCTTCCGTACTATTAATAGGTGTATGAATGCCGAAATAACGTGCCAAAACACGATATACGTTACCATCAACAACAGCCGCTACCTCGTTAAAGCAGAAAGATGCTATCGCGCTTGCCGTGTAATCGCCAATACCCTTTAGCTTTAGTAAATCTTTATAGTTATTTGGAAATTTCCCATCTAACTCAAAAGCCACATGCTTTGCTGTGGTATGTAAATTTCTTGCGCGAGAATAATAACCCAAGCCTTGCCACAATTTTAAAACAGATTCCTCGCTCGCATTTGCAAGGTCAAAAACAGTAGGATATTGCGCTACAAAAACCTCATAATAGGGCAAGCCTTGCTTAATTTGGGTTTGTTGTAAAATTATTTCGGACAACCATATATAGTATGGGTCTTTAGTGTTCCGCCATGGTAAATCGCGCTTATTTACTGAATACCAATTTGTTAAAGTTTTTGTAAAATGCATTTGAGAAGTATACGAATGGCAAAAGTAAAGGTTTATATTCTTAAATTTTAATGAATTAGGTTTGAAATATTGAATTTTAAATTCCTATATTTGCATCCCTTATAAGATTAATAGCAAACAATAAAATAATTAACATGACAAAAGCTGATTTAGTAGCAAAGATTTCTGAAAAATTAGGAATTGAAAAAGGCGATGTACAGGCAACTGTTGAAACATTTATGGAGGAAGTAAAAACCTCATTAGAGAGTGGAGATAATGTTTATTTAAGAGGTTTTGGAAGCTTTATAATTAAAACAAGAGCTGAAAAAACTGGTAGAAATATTTCTAAAAATACAACTATCAAAATACCTGCTCACAATATACCTGCATTTAAACCTGCGAAGGTGTTTGTAGAGGGTGTTAAAACGAATGTTGACGTCAAGTAAAAACATTAAATTATTAACTTTAAAACAAGTAACTTATGCCAAGTGGTAAAAAGAGAAAAAGACACAAGGTAGCAACGCATAAGCGTAAAAAGAGAAGACGCGCTAACCGTCACAAAAAGAAGAAGTAAGCTAAAAAAAGTAGTTGTTTAACTACTTTTTTGGTTTTTAAAACAACGAGTTCTTTGAAATTGAGTTTCGCAAAACATATCAATGTATGCTTTGAGTAACTCTTCGGATTTAACAAAATCCTGTGAGATACCTAAACTATATATAGTTTTAATGCTATTTATAGTTTTGGTATTCTTTCTATTATTTATATAAGTAGTAGAAAAAATAGTATTAATCCATCTGTCATACGCTTTGTATGATAGATAAAAATTAACAAAATGGATAAAGAATTAATTATTCGTTCTAGTTCAGACAACGTTGATTTTGCCTTATTAAAAGATGGAAGACTAGTTGAATTACAAAAAGACGAGGGTGGTAATAACTTTTCTGTTGGTGATGTGTTTATCGCCAAAATACGAAAAGCTGTTCCAGGTTTAAATGCTGCATTTGTAAATGTAGGCTATGAAAAAGATGCCTTTTTACATTATCATGATTTAGGACCTAAATTGCCTTCCCTTTTAAAATTCACAAAACGTGTAAGCACAGGTAAACTAAAAGACTATTCTTTAAAGAATTTTCCATTTGAAAAGGATATTGATAAGGACGGCAAAATTGCTGATGTTATTAAATCCAACCAATCTACATTAGTACAAATAGTCAAGGAGCCTATCTCCACCAAAGGACCTCGAATTAGTTCAGAGTTATCCATTGCTGGCAGATATATTGTTTTAGTACCTTTCTCTGATCGTATTTCTATTTCTCAAAAGATAGAGGATCGTGAAGAAAAAGATCGCTTAAAACGGCTTGTAAAGAGCATTACACCACAAGGTTTTGGTGTTATTGTACGAACTGTAGCAGAAGGCAAAAAAGTAGCTGAACTAGATAAAGATTTACAAACATTGTTAGGTCGTTGGACCGCTATGTGTAAAAAACTAGACAAAGCCCATCACCCAAGTAAAGTACTAGGTGAATTGAATAAAGCCTCTTCAATTTTACGTGATATTTTTAACGATACGTTTACAAATATCTATGTTGATGATGAAGCGCTTTATCTCCAAATTAAAGATTATGTGCATGAAATTGCACCCAATAAAGAATCGATAGTGAAACTATATCAATCCAACGTTCCTATTTTTGAGAAATTTGGCGTAGAAAGACAGATTAAAACATCCTTTGGGAAAACTGTATCTATGGCAAAAGGAGCTTATTTGGTTATTGAACACACTGAAGCACTGCATGTAGTAGATGTAAACAGTGGAAATCGTTCCAATAAAGCTAAAAACCAAGAGGATACAGCATTGGAAGTTAATATGATATCGGCAACCGAAATTGCTAGACAATTGCGTCTACGTGATATGGGTGGCATTATTGTAATTGACTTTATTGATATGGCGAAAGCTGAACACAGAAAAACGCTTTACAATCATCTTCGTGATGAAATGAAAGATGACAGAGCGAAACACAAAATACTACCACCAAGTAAATTTGGTTTAGTACAAATTACAAGACAACGCGTTCGTCCAGAAATGAACATTAAAACGCGAGAGGAAAATCCCGATACCGTAAATGGTGAGGATGTTGAGGCACCAATTAGTATTGTGCCCAAAATAACTCATGATCTTGAACAATTATTTAAAAAAGACTACAAAAAGGTGACCTTAAACACACACCCTTTTATAGCAGCCTTTTTAACAAAAGGTATTCCATCTATACGTTCAAAATGGTTTTTTGAACATAAAAAATGGGTCAAAGTTTTACCTAGAGATGCTTACACATATTTAGAATACCACTTTTTTGATAAAGATGGTAAACAAATTAAATAATAAAAAGCTCCGAATTTCTTTGGAGCTTTTTTTATGCAGTAAAGTGACTGAAAAGTGGTTAGTGGCTTCATTAAACACTGTTATTCTTTCAATGATACCACCTAAATTTAGGTTTTTAGTTAACACGTGGTTAAAGAAACCACCAATATCTATTCTTCTCTGTTTTGAGCTAACTATTGCTTGAATAGAAAATTTATAAAACAAAAAGCCTTGCTAAATGAATAGCAAGGCTTTTTTTATGTCACAAATTAATTATGTATCTACTCTCCAGCTGGATTTCCACTTACAATAATAAACTCTGAACGTCTATTTGTTTGGTGTTCCGCCTCTGTACATTTAGACTTACAATCAATTTTAGGTTCATTTTCACCTTTTCCAATTCCAGAAATTCTAGAAGCGTCTATGCCTTTAGAAATAACATATTGCACGGTAGATTTTGCACGTCTATCTGACAATCTTTCGTTGTAAGATGCTGGCCCTCTATTATCTGTATGCGATTCTGCCAAGATTACCATGTTCGGATATTTCTTCATAACCTGAATTAGTTTATCCAATTCAAAAGCACCTTGTTGTGTTATATTAGATTTGTCAAAATCAAACAATATTGGATTTAATACCACTCTATCCAATACGATGATAACATCAATAGGATCTAGATTAAGTTGCAATAGAGCTTCTTTTTCCTTACTACCAGCAAAGTTAATAGAATTGCTTTCGTATGCTTCTAAGACACCTGAAATCTCTAAACTTCTGTCGCATGAAACCGTGTATGCCACTTGCCCTTTGCTATCTGAAGTTTGAGTAGAAACAACACGCCCTGAAGCGTCAGTTATTTTAACTGTTACGCCAGATAATGGCATATCTGTGCTGTTATCCACCACAGTTGTAATAACGTTTACATTACAAGGCATTAAACGTTTTACAGCATAAATATCATCACCACCTTTACCACCTGCACGATTAGAAGACACGTAACCTTCTCCCGATTCTTCATCGATAGTAAATGCAAAATCATCCACATTACTATTTACTGGAGTACCAGCATTTACAACTTCTCCAGATTCTTCAACATAGAACACATCTAATCCACCAAGTCCTAACTGACCGTCAGAGGAGAAATATAAAATGTTTTTAGAGCTCATAAAAGGGAATTTCTCATTGCCTTCTGTATTCACTTTATCACCTAAATTAACAGGTTTTCCAACGGTTCCATCTTCATTTACTTGGGCTTTGTAAATATCAAACAATCCAAAACCACCTGGCATATTTGAATGAAAATATAATGTTTTTCCATCTGCGCTTAAGGCTGGACTGTTTACACTATAATTTGAATTGTTTAATGATAGTGCTTCAACATTACGCCATTTGTCACCTTCTTTGGTTGCTTTATATAGGTGTAATACACTGAATTTGGTGTTAGATAACGAATCTTTCTCAAATTCGCCATCAAAGTAGCTTTCACGAGAAAAATACATAGTGTTTCCATCAGGACTAAATGTTACCGTTCCTTCGTGATATTTAGTATTGATGTCCCCATTCACTTGATCTGCCTCTTGATAGGCACCATCTGACAGGATAGTTGACGTATATACATCCAAAAATGGCTGGTCATTCCAACCATAATTACGTCTGGCATTATTTCTTGCAGTTGTAAAATAAAGTTGGTCATTACTTACAGCACCTCCAAACTCGGAGTTTTCCGTATTAATATCCAAATTTTGAACGGTATATTCTTTAGCTTTATCTAATATTCCTGGTAAATAATCTGGGTTCGCCTTAAAAGCTTTCGCTCTGTCATCACGAGGTTTTAAGCTAACAAAACGTTCCATTTGAACATTTGCCTCTTGATATTTTTCGTTTGCCTTTAGCATTTGAGCATATTTATAAACGGTTTCTGCATCATCAGAAGTTTCCAATGCTTTAGCATACCAACGTTCTGCCTCAACAGTATTGAAAATGTTATAATTGGCTTCACCCAACTGTGTATATACATACATGCTGGAATCACCTTTTTCTACCAATTTGGTATATTCTTTAATAGCTTCCACAAATTCGAACTTCGCAAAACGTTTGTCGGCTGATTCTGTGGCTTTATTTTGAGCAGTTGCACTTAAACTACTCATGAATATAAGTGCTATAAATATTTTAATGTTTTTCATTATGTTTAGCTTAAGTGATTAGAAATAACGTGGTGAACGTGATACTTTTTTCGTAAAACTGAAATCGAAGTTTATAAATATCTCGTGTGATGATGATGTAGCATAATTTAATTCAGACTGAACACTATCATAAGCATAGCCTATTCTTAAATTAGGAGAAATCATAAAGTTTACCATTCCGGTAAACGAATCGTCTAAACGGTATCCAGCTCCAATTTCAACAATATTGAACATGAATAAATTGGCGTTAACATCAAAACTTATTGGTGCATCAAACGCCATTTTCATCATTCCGTGAGGTTTTAAGGCAAAATTATCGGATAAGTTAAACACGTATCCAGCTCCCGCAAATAAATGTTGTGTTTCTGACCCTACTTTAACTCCATTGGTTGCATCTAAATGAACCGAGTTTAGCATATTTGGCATAGAAACCGACACATAATATTTGTTTGGCTTATAGAAATATGCACCAGCTCCAATGTTTGGTGTTACACCATCAACATTTTCTTGAAGAAATGGATCATTCATATCGATAACATCTAGTCCAACCAAACCAACTTTATGGAATGTTGCACCAGCTTTAACACCAAATGCTAATTTGTTATCACCACCTAATGGTAAGGTGTAAGAGAAATCAGCATAGGCGTTGTTTTCTCTAACAGGTCCAATTTCATCATTAATAAAAGACAGACCTAAACCCACACGTTTACCAACGGGTGCGCTAATAGAAAGTGTTCCTGTATTAGG
>CBFHJN010000120.1:0-8833 GCA_965655805.1 Flavobacteriaceae bacterium | reverse complement strand
TTAATGACTTCAAAAAACTGATCGCGTTTAGATTTGGAAATCGGGATACGTTTCTGGTTATTGATTACTAAATAATCGCCATCGTCTTTTACCAATTCATCTACATATTTTAGGTTGATTAAATATGATCTGTGACATTTAAAAAACATTGCATTACGTTGTAATTGCTCTACAAAATGCTTTAATGGCTTGCAAATGGTTTTTTGTTTGCCATCTGTAAGTTGTACTTTGGTGTACATGCCATCGGCTTCAAAATATACAATATCGCTATGTGAAGCAAACATGATGCCTTTTGGGATTTCTAAAGCGATTTTATCTATAGACAACTGCTTTAACGAGTTACGCAGCTTGTTTAACTGCTCGTTAAGATTATTTGCTTTTATGGTTTCTTCAGCTTTAGTAACCGCTTCTTTTAGTTCGTTAATATCTACTGGCTTTAATAAATAATCAACTGCAGATAATTTAAAAGCTTCAATCGCGTATTGGTTGTATGCGGTAACGAAAATGATTTTAAAATCGATCTGGTTTGGGAAGTATTCTAAAATATCCAATCCAGACTGATTAGGCATTTCAATATCTAAAAAAACAACATCAGGCTTACTGGTTTTTATCAAGTCTACTCCAGATGCTAAATCTTGTGCTTCTTCAATGTTTATAATACTAGCGCAATGTTCGGTTAGCAAGTTAGACAGTAAATGTCTGGCAGGTTTTTCGTCGTCTATAATGATTGCTTTCATATCTTAATGTATTGGCATGGTGATAACCACTTTTGTACCCGCAGCAACGTTGTTTTCATCATACAAATCCTTGGTCGTTATGGTTAAATCACGGTTTAATTTATTTTTATAAAGGTGCACACGTTTTTCATTGGCTTTGGTTGCAAAAGGCTTATGCTGTTGGTTTGGTCGTTTTAGTTTTTCGGATTGTACACGACCAATGCCGTTATCTTCAACCGTAATTTGTAATTTATTTTGCTGAATAATTTTTTTAGCTTCAATACGTAATTTACGGTTGTTAAATTTGTGTAACAATCCGTGTTTTAAAGCGTTTTCAACATACGGTTGAATGAATAATGATGGTACATTTATTTGTTTTGTCTTTAACTCACTATCAATAACAATATTGTATTCTAATTCGTCTTCAAATCGGACTTTCTCTAATTCTAAATACAGTTTTAAAGCGTTTAATTCTTCTTCCAAAGTTATTTCGTTTTGCTGACTATAATCTAAATACATGCGGATTAATCGGCTAAACTTCACTAAATAAGAACTTGCTAATTCCTTTTCATTGGAAATAATATAATCTTGAATAGAATTTAAAGCATTGAAAATAAAGTGCGGATTCATTTGCGATCGCAGATTTTCTAATCTTAAATTGGTTATTTTTTTATCGATTAAGATTTTATCAATTTCGGCAATACGGTGTGCTTCTTTTTGTTGTAGTCGCCATCTAAAATACAACCAAACCAAGCCTATTATTACTATTATATACAAGCCATAAAACCAATAGGTTTCCCAAAATGGTTTTGCTATCCTAAAGGTAATAGGACTTGCAAATCGCACATCTTTACTGCTAATATTTTGACCTTGTAATTCAAACGTATAATCGCCACTAGACAAGCTGTTAAATACCACAAAATGGGTGTTTAAAGGCACGTTTCGCCATGTGGTATCAATAGGTTTTATGCGGTATTTGTAATTAACATGCTTATTAGATTGAAATCCGTTTGAGTTAAAATCGAATCGTAATTTATTATAATCGTAAGGTAAATTGTAGTTGGTATTTACAACCGTATCGTTATCATTTATTTGAACTGATGTTATCCAAACTTTTGAGGTTTTAAAAGCTTTAAAAAGCGTATTGTTTTTGGGCATTAAATACAATGAATTTGGAAAAACAGACACCAAATAATCTTCAAGAATAATAAACTTATCTACAGGTAATGTTAATCCATCTTGAGTGTTTAAACGTCTTACTTTATTGGTTCTTGGATGAAACTTTAAAAAACCTTCTTCGGCGGAAATCCATAAAAATTCACCATCAGATTTTAATGTATTTATTTGTATTTGCTTTGGCAACGCATCGTGTCTAGAAATAAGTTGATCATCATTAAAACACAACAAGCCATTATGCTGTGTTGCAAGCCATATAGTATCGCTTGTTTTAGCTATTGAGTTTACTAAAACACTTTCACCCTCTAGCTTAATTTCTTTTAACTGAAAACTAGTAATATCAAATTGATACAAGCCATCTATAAAAGAAACAAATAGCTCATTGTTTAATATTTCGGATGCTTTTACTCTGCTTTCTCTAATAACTCTTGTAGAGTCTGAAATATACGGTTTGTTATATATTATGGCTTCTTTGTAGCTTCCATAGAAGAGATTTTCATCATTAATTTTTGAAAATGTTTTTGCAACAGAGTATTTATTTTTTTGGTCTTTAATCGTGAATAGATTTAGATCTACACTATAAGATTCTGATGCATTAATACTAACAATTACATGGTTTTGTAATGCATCAAAATATAAATTACCTATGATTTTTGATCCCGGTAATTTAAGGGTTTTAAAAACACCGTTTGTATTATAAAACAACAACTTACCATTATGTGTACCTAATAAAAATTGATTGTTATTTAATGCACATGCTGCGGTAATTTTATCTTTTGCCTGTTCTAAATTAAGCTGTCTAATGTTAAGATTAGAAGACACAAAAACACCATTATCTAATGTTGTAAACCAATAATTTTTATTAAAATCTAACAATACATCTGTAACAGACTCGTTACTAAATAATTGTTCTTTTAAAACTAATTGCTGATCTTTTAGCTGAAAAATAAACACACCAGACGTTGTTAAAAACCAATAGTTATTATTTAAAGATGCAATGTTGTAAATGGTTAAATCTTCTAACGATTTTGGTGTCTTTAGCTTTAATACATCGTCTGTTTGAGTTTTATAAATATAAAGTTGATTTTTGCCTTGCTCTTTAAAATTTAACAGCGTACTATTTTTAAAAGCATATACCTTTGGCGACTGCATTCTGTGCATAGATGTGAATGCTTTAAGCAGTTTTATATATCCATTTTTAATTTGGTACCAATTCTGTTTTTCTTTTGAGGGTCTGTCATTGGCATTCATTTTAATGACATAAGATATATCTTTGTGAGTGCTTTCACTAACAGACATACCTTCAAAAAGCTTGATGATGTTTTTGTCTTTTAAATTAATATCATAAATACCTCCTACAGTAAATAAGCGAATGGATGTATTGGTGATTTCAAAAGGTGATAATTGCCCTTTTGCCAGTTTGCTAGCGTCATAAAAAAGGTGTAAAGTATCATTTTCAACATAAAATAATTGCCCGTAAATATTAATACACCAAAGTTTTCCTTTTTCATCTAATTTTAATTGAAATAAAGAATTTGCTTTTTGGTTAGGGTTTGTAAACTTTTGGTAATTATTTCCGTTATAACGGTATAGACCTTTATCTGCTGCAAGCCAGATATAGTGGTTATGATCTTCTTGGATGTCATAAAACTCAACATCCGGAAGATTAGAAATTTCAGACATGTGTTGCGTTACCGGGTTTTGAGCAACTACAAAAACTGGTATCAGTAAAAATAATATGTATTTAATATAATACTTCATAAATATCAATTAACAAACTTAATATTTATGTCGGTAACCTACGTTCTATTTTTCTGTAACTATCTTATTTTTTTCTGAATAAAAAAACCACAACTTTTTAGCTGTGGTTTTTTAATATTTAAAGTTTATCTGTTTGTCTAATTTACTTCAAAAACGTAATAGATAATGGGTAACTAATGGCTTCGCCATTACTAGCTTTAATCGCATTTATTATGGGATATACCAAAGCTATAATCCCTATAATAATTAAAGCAATAATCCCTAAACCTAATAGGAAAATAGCTGGAATACATAAAATGGCGTAAATGAATATGCTGATTTGAAAATTGACAATTTGCTTGCCATGTTCATTCATTTTAAAGACTTTGTCTTTTTGTGTCACCCAAATAATTAATGGAACAATAAGGCCTCCAAATCCTGTAATATAGGTAAGTAATTGACTTAAATGGGTTAAAACTAATAGTTGGTTATCTTCTCTCATGATGATTTTTATGTTTTAATTGATGTATATATAAGACGCTAAATGATACCGCATGTTACAGATATTTTGTAAAAAAATTTGGGTTTTCTTCCTTACTTTTCAATAATAATTAATTCAATACGCCTGTTTAACTGACGCTCCTTATCATTCTTTTCTGGATAGTAAAGCGGCTCCAAAAAGCCCATTCCTTTTATACGAATCCGTTGATCATCAATGCCATGCTCCATCAAATAGTTTTTAACAGCAAACGCACGATTACGAGACAAAGTTAAATTAGAATCAGATTGCTCTGGTATTGGCACATCTTCTGAAACCTCTGGAATAACACCACAACACACATGGCCTCTAATTTCAATTACGAGGTTTCGGTTACGAATTAGAATGTCTCTAAGCCTCACCAATTCGGAATACGAACTAGGTATAATTTTAGCAATGCCTAAATAAAATAAAACATCACGAAGAACAATTCCCTCACCAACTGCTAATTGGTTTATTGAGTTTAGGTAATTAACGGATGGATCTGTTATATTTTCCGTGTTTGAATCCGCTTCTTTAGCGTCTAATAACTTATTTGTGTAGCGAATATAACATATGGCTTTTCTATCCTTCCAATAACCTTGATTGGCATTATAATGTTTAGGCTTTGGTTGTTCGCCATCAGAGGTTACCGCTATCGAATCTATAAATTGATTGTCTATAATAAAATCACTAATAGCTTTGGCGCGTTTATGAGCCAATACATAATTAGCTGTATCCAGCCCTACATAATCTGCATGACCTTCAATACTAATATTAAACAAGGTTTTGTTGGTTAAAAAATTTCTTAATTCTGTTTTTTGATTAGCCGACAAACTATAAACATCCGTTTTATAATAGAATACCAATGTGTCGTTCAACATGTTAGACGATTGCGCATTCAAAATGCTTATACCGAATAATAAATAAAAACCCACAAATAGTAATCTCATAGAATTCTGGTTGTCACATTTTAAGTTTAAAAATAAGGTATCGCTTTAAAATTGTTTCACCTTAATCAGCCAAAACAATCTCCTCCTTACTAGCAATCCAAGCCACATACAATTGGTGTAAAACAGACAGTAAAACGGTACCAATAAAAATACCAATAATACCATGTAATAACATACCGCCTAATGCACCTAAAATAATTAAAACCATTGGCGTTTTTAGGCCTTTAGATAATAAAATAGGTTTTAAAACATTATCTAACAAAGATACGATTATGATATAAACCGTAAATATAGTTGCTACCATAGAACTATCGGAAATGGAGTATGCTATAAATATAGTTGGTATTACAACTAATGTTACAGGTATTTGAACAATAGCTGCTACCATAACAATAAAGGCAAATATAGCAGCGCCCGGAATGCCTATAAGTTTAAACCCTATAAAGCACAGAAAAGCCTGAATAATGGCAACAAACAAAATACCTTTTACCACATTTCTAATAGTATCTCTGGCTACCATGAGCATATCTAGTCCTTTGCCTTCACCTACCAGTTTATTTGCGAAATCAGCAGCAGAAGCCAAAGCGCCTTTAGCATTTGCCATAAAAACAATAGCTATTATTAACGACAATAAAAAAGCCAAAACCGTTCCAATAAGTCCCGTAAAACTTTTTATAGCATCGCTGCCTTTTTCCAACAGAAAATCTTTATGTTCAATGGCATATTTTCTAGAATTCTCTGATAATTCTTTCCAGTCGTTATAAATACGCTCTCCCAATATAGGCCATTCTTTTACTTTTTCGGAAGGCGGTGTAAACTCTAATGCATTGTTTTGAATAGCCGTATAAGTGTCCGTTAAATTACTAAACAACGAACTTAACATGACATAGGTTGGTACAATTAGTAAAGCAACACAAACAATGGTAAACAACGTCGTAGCTAGCTTTCTATATTTAGCACCAAAGCTTGCTGTTAACTTTTTAAACAACGGAAATAAGGCTACAGCCAATATTACACCCCAAGTTATAATTCCTATAAAAGGTTTTAATAGAAAAAAGCCCCAAAGCATCAATAAGGATAAAATTATCAGTCTGATAAATTCTGTAATTGTAAATGATTTCATAGTGGTAAGGTTTAATTAGTTTGTTGGTTGTTCCCAACCACCTCCTAAAGCTAAATACAGCTGAACTACCGATTGTAATTCAGATTTGTAACTTTCTGAAGCAGTTAACTGTGTACTAAAATAGGTGGTTTGCACGTTTAAAAATTCTAAAAAAGAAGTGGCACCTTCATTATAACGTACCCAAGCTAAATGATAAGCTTCTTCGGCTAACTCAAGCTGTCTACTGCGGATTTCCACTTCTTTCTTATAAGTATCTATAGCTATTAAGGCATCTTCAACTTCCTGAAAAGCTATCAAGTAAGCCTGTTTATAATCTAAAACCAATCTATTAAACTGCGACTCTTCAATAGCAATAGTGTTGGTTATTCTATTCGCATTAAAAAGCGGACCAAACATATTCCCGAGTAAATTTCCAAATACAGCCGAAGGGTCTAGTAATTGGGCTCCCAAATTAAAATCAATCTGAAAGTTAGGGTATTTAAAGGTTTCCGCAGCTCCTAATTTATATAATTGTGCTTTAAGTAACAATTCAGATGTTAAAATAGATGGTCTACGTCTTAATAAATCGGCAGGAACCCCAACAGGTAATGCGTCTGGAAACGTCTGTTCTTGCAACGCTTTACCTCTAGGGATACTTTTGGGTAAACCGCCTAAAACCGTACTGATGGCATTCTCCACTTGTTTGCGTCCGCGATACAGCGCCTGTAAGGTAACCTGAATATCTTTTAAACTGATACTTATTTGATTCACATCAACCTTGGAAATGAACCCACCATCATATCGAGCATCAATAATAGCTTTATACTCTTTCATGGACACTTCCATTTGTTCAGACACATATATTTTGTTATCAATATCGCGAAGTGTGAAATACAATTCAGCAATTTGTGAAACCAAGGTAGCTTTAACTTCAAAAACAGCCATTTCTGTTGCTAAATACGCTTGCAGAGCCGCTTCATTTTGATTAGCTATGCGTCCCCAAACATCAATAGTATAGGACACCTGACCAACCGCTGTTATTGAGTTTTGAAAAGAAGGCAGAATAGAATTTTTAGCAGTTTCAGCAGTTAAACCATAGTTAACCTCTGGATATAGCTGCGCTTTGGCTATGGCCAATTGTAATTCAGACTGCTTAATACCTATAACAATATTTTGTAGCGGTAAATTGTTGTTTAACCCTTCGGTAATTAAATCGGTTAAAATAGGATCATTAAAAAATGTCCACCAATCCGTTTCTGCAAGACTCAAACTATCCGCAGTTTGTGTAGAAAAGGATATGGGATTATCAGTTTCTGGTATAACAAAGTCGTTTTGTACTTTACAGCCAAAAAATGACATGCAAAATAGTAAAACAAAGACATAAAGTAAGCTATACCATTTCATTTTCAGAAGGTATTGGATTATTAAAAAATGTAACAATTTTATAGGCTAACACAACGTAAACTATAGCGATAACTATTCCCAGCAACCGATCAAAAACAGTATCTCCAGCGGAATCACTTGAACTAGAAATAATTCCCATGACGACAAAAAAAGTACGATATGCCATGGCATAAATTGGAACCGTTTTCTTATCTGAAAACATTTGATAGGTAAAATACAGTCCAATAGCCGCAATTAAAAAAATATAAAAAAATAGTGTTGGTGTAATAGTCAGTAAATTATAGGCAATAATAGCACAAACGCCTCCAAAAAAATTGGCCAAAATATATACTAAACTTTTTTTAGACTTATAAATTAAAGGATCTAAACTTAAAATTAATATATATGCAAATGTCAGTACCAGTGTATTGGGTCTGAAAAAATAAAAATATAGCACGGCAGGCATAAGTACCAGCAAGCCATTTAAAGCTATTTTATCCAGATTAAATTCAGGTTTAATATCTTTTTTTTCTGAAACTTGAATTGGTTCTACTGGAGCTTCTGGAAAAAACAAAAAAGCTAATTGGGTAACAGCTAATGCTATGGCTAAATTAATAATCATATCTAATAAAATAATATCTCCCAGTGGTTCTGCTGTTAAACTTAAAAAAGGTAATAATAAGGTCAATATTAAAAATAGTAATCTAACGGGTTCAGGAATCTTAACCAACCTAAAACTCCAAAAAATTACTAACCCTAAAATAAGAATGGTTACCATAGCATAATCTTGAACAAAACTGCCTAAAACCAAACCAAATAATCCAAGTACATATAAACCCAAAATAGCAATAATTGATTTTTTTATACCCAAAGCATTTTTCCCTTTATCAAGTAGCATTACGGCAAAAACGGCTGCAATTTGTGGAGACAGAATATCCAACATGATTGCCCATAATAATGCAGAAATAACACCTAAAAGACATCTTAAAATCCCTTTTCTGCGCTGTGAAATCTTTATATTTAAAGATACTTTACCTAACATAAGAGACTTTTGAGGTAAACCAAATTTTAAATTTTGCTAGTGTATTTAGAACAAAACTATTTCCAGTAAATACAACAACATTGGCTTGACTGCCTTGTCTTAATTTTTTATAAATTTCGGGATTATCTAATGCTATTAAAACAGGAAAACGTTGTTGTTCTCTTAACCAACCTTGCTGACTTCTAACGGTTGGTAAAGCGCCAG
>CBFHJN010000119.1:0-8928 GCA_965655805.1 Flavobacteriaceae bacterium | reverse complement strand
ACGCAGTTCATACAGATGGTGGCATAATGAATAACAATTTACTTGGCTCAAGTAACTCTTGGCTTAATTCTTCCATTGCATTAGTAAATAATAAGTTACTTAGTTCAGATTGTTATATTGACAATAATGCTACAAACGGAAGCCCAGTTGCTAGTTTTGAATTAGTTACTACAGCCTGTCAAAATGAAGTTATTCAAGTTAAGGCTAAAGATTCAAGAGGTACTACTGTTTATAATTGGGATTTAACAGGTTCTAATATTTCTACTTCTTCAAATCAGGTAGAATCATTTTTTTATGCGAATAGCGGAAACAAAGAAGTTATTTTAGAAGTTTTAAACAATTATACAACATGTGATAATAATGACATTTTAAGCAAAACAGTCACTGTAATTGAAGAAGAAGCACCAGCTGAAAACTCCTGTAATGTAACATATAATGAAACCCCTTCTGGATATCCACCAATTGGTCAATCAGATTCTAATGCTGGTATTACTAATGTTACATTTAATACGATTAACAATAGCAGTCCAGACTCCTTTGAGAATAAATTAAATTATGAAAACAATACGTGTGGAATAATTACAACTATTGAACAAAACAGTATGCATTTATTAAATGTTTCAAGAGGGAGTGCAGAAACAAATGGAGGTGTTCACACCAAAGCATGGTTAGATATAAATAATAATGGTGTTTTTGAATCAACCGAACTCGTCATGGAAGAGTTTAGTACAAACAAAATTGTTTCGGCATCTGTTAATATAAATGCTTCTAACCTTGTATTAAACCAGGTCTTAAGGTTCCGAGTGATTTCAGATATATTTACACCAAATCCATGCTTAATACCTATTGTTGGACAGGTAGAAGATTATGGAATAAAAGTGGTAGAATCTTTAAGTGTTGAAAATCAGTTAGCATCTGATTTTCAAATTTTCCCAAACCCAACCAAAAACATCATCACCATTCAAGGAAACACAAATATTACAAACGCTTCGTTGTACAATATTCAAGGCCAAAAAATAAATATTAAGCTTGAAAACGACCAAATAAACCTGCAAAATCAAGCGTCTGGCATATACTTTTTACAACTACAAACCGAAAAAGGTTTGGTGACAAAAAAAATAATTAAACACTAATTTAATGTGCTATTAATTAGTGAGGGAGTAGACCTTGTCATATGCGTATGGCAAGGTTTTACTATTCGTAATCACAAAGCCGCAATGCACCCAAAAAAACATACATTTTCATTAGCATAAACCATATTTTCACTAAAAATTCCACACCTTAAAATATTATTCCATATTCGTATTAAATACGTATTTTATGAAAACAAAATTACTTTTTTTCACCTTGCTTTATTCAGCCTTTTCCTTTGGACAATTAGTAACCTATGAGGCCTTCATGAAATCCGAAAAACCCAATAAGATTGAATTAGATGCTTATCAAGCAGAAAATGGCCATGTTTTTAAAATTGGTGATGAAATAACTATTGCACAACCATCCATGAGTAATGATCAATACCTAAACGTAGTAGAAAATGATTTAGGTTCTTTGAAACGTATAGATATTAATAAAAAAGGTTTTAAAACAGAAATTAAAAAATTCAGAATTTATGGTAGTAAGCGTAGCGGTTATAACGTTGTAGCTGTAACTAAAAGCACTTTAGGATTAACAAATTACTGGGTAGAAATTGAACCAGCCATAAAAAATGGTGAAATAGAAACTACGGGCTTAAACCGAGAGCAAGCCATTGCAAAACTAAAAGAATCTAAAGAACTTTTAGATTTGGAGTTGATAACACAAGAAGAATTTGACAAGCTTAAAACCGAGTTAACACCCATCATAATGAGCGAAAATTAATACTATGAAAAAAATATTACAAATGTTTGTCGTAATCATGATGGTTACTCAAACACAAGCCCAAATTACCTTTGATGCAAATCAGCCTTATATTAATTCAATGTATGGCGCTGGTAAATCAATAACTATTAATTCAACAACTGGAGAGCGTGCCGTACTTATTGCAGGAAAAAACACGAATGTTAGTGGTGAATACGGATCTACTAAATTATTTGCTATAGATGGAACAGAATTATTTGACTTTAATTTAGAATCCATAGGATCAAAAGTTTCTTTTTTTGAAGAAAATAATTATATTTATATCGCTATTGTTACTAATGATTATGGCAAGAAAGCCTTTCGTGCTGTAATGGATGGGAATGCTAATTTTACAGAAATTTATTCTGATACTGTAAATCATTCAAACCAAACTATTACCAATATTGATATAAATGATGATGGTCTTGAAGATTTCTTGTTTAGCGGCTACAGTTCGTTAACTAATGCTTCAGATGCCAAGGTATTGTTAAATAATGGCGATGGAACCATGGACTTGGTTTCAGCTCCAGCAATTATTCCAGCAGTGAATAGTGGATATTATAAATCTGCAGTTTTAGATAATAGTGGCAAGAAACATCTAGTAGTTATTGATGCTATCTTTAGTTATGTTATCAAAAATAATGGAAATGGTGTTTTTACTCAAGAATTTACCTTAAATGATTTTGGATTTTATCCGCATGTTGCTATCAGTGACATCAATAATGATGGACTTAATGATATTTCTGTTTTCTCTATTGATGGCACTTCAAATGACGGAACTATGTTATATAAAAATCTTGGGAATCTTGATTTTGAATCATATGATTCGGTTTTTACCGGTTTGCCAAATGTATATGATGGAGAAATAGAGTATGCTGATTTTAATGGTGACCAGTTGCCAGATGCAGTTATTGCAGCTAAGTGGTTAGATGGCACCTTTGTAAACAAGATATATTTACAATCTGATAGCTTTAAATTTACTGGAGATCAGATAGATTTTGATGCGTATGATGAATGGGGTAACCCATTAGCCTTATATCTTGTTCAGGGCTCTGTTGATATTTATGATTATAATGATGATGGAAAACCAGACGTTTTATTAACGGGAAATCTTGGCGGTGGACCTGGTCCATTTGCCTCTCCTCAAACCTGGTTGATGACCAACACTTCAACACTTTCAGTTGAACAATTTAATGAGGAAAGATTTACTATGTATCCAAACCCAGCACGAGACATCGTCTCGTTCAAGGGAATTAATACTATTAAATCTATTGAAGTGTTTAGCCAATTAGGGCAAAAAGTACTTTCAGTACGTGATACGAATGTAATAAACATTGAATCACTATCAACTGGAATGTATATGGTGAATATTACCGATATGAACAAGAGAACCGTTCAGAAAAAATTAGTGATTGAATAAAATCTGTCATTCAGAGTGAAGCGAAGAATCTCCAACCTAATATTATCTAATGTTTAGATTCCTCTTACCGTCGGAATGACAAGTTACTATCATTGAGAATACGTCAACATTCAAAAATATGAATAAACATATACATCTATAAAACAAGTTATATATGGAAAAAAAGGAAGTTGTACAGGTTGCAATTTCGATTGGTATGTATGTGATAATTGTCGTGCTGCTGGCTGTGGCAACAAAAATTGTAAAAACTACCAGTTTAACGATGTTTACAAAGCCTTTCATTTATCCAGATGCCGAACGTGTAAAACCAAGCAATAATATTTAAAAAGCTAATTATCTTACTTATGCTTTTGTTAAATTAGGATTACCATTTTTAATTTACATTTAAATACTAATCATAAAAATAAATAATTATGAAATATGAAGTTGTCCGTTTTAATCAGAGTAAAGATCCGCAACAAGATCTTCAAAAAATCGTAGATGATGCAACTGCAAAAGGTTGGGTTTACGTTAACCATCAATACAGTCATTACTTAAAGCCTGGTACTAGTGGCTGCTTTGGTTTAGGAGCTAAACCAGATAAGGTGTCTCACGTGGGTTTAGTTATCTTTGAAGTCAAATAATTCATGAAATTTGTGATGCTTTTCAACATCAAAATTTATTGGCTTGTCAAGCCTAAACGTTTTTCTGGACGTTGCCTTTTTAAAGAAAGTTGCTCGCATTATGTTTATAAAAACACCAAGAAAGGTAGATTTTTAAAGGGCTTGCAGTCATTATCCTTTAGAATTAAAAATTGTCGTCCAGGCTACCATGTTGTTGAAATT
This sequence comes from Flavobacteriaceae bacterium, assembly GCA_965655805.1. Classification (GTDB taxonomy): domain Bacteria; phylum Bacteroidota; class Bacteroidia; order Flavobacteriales; family Flavobacteriaceae; genus Algorimicrobium. Next base: position 4,809 of record CBFHJN010000119.1, on the reverse strand, counting down.
AAAGGCAAACGTGGCATCATAACACGCAACAAGTTGTTTTTTGAAATGCGTGAATTATGTGATCAATTAATATAAGTTCCACATGTTCTAATCAAAATAGGAAAGCTAAAACCTCTACCTCGCCAAGTCTTCCAACATATCAGTTTTTAAGATTTATTTAACTTTTTTTTCATTTTATGACCTTTGTCATATTTTGAACTTATCTACTCGTTTATTTTTGCATAAAAGATAAAAAGGTCTTTTTAACTAATATAATTAAAAATCTATGTTATCAAAAAAACAAGCACGTGCGTTTTTCCTTGGAGGAACCGTGGTTACCTTCCTAATTTTTATAGGATTAACCATTTTTTCGTTTAGCAAAAGTCAAGATCAAACTAACCATGAAGGCATTACCGAAGAAGTTATTCGCGGAAAAGTTTTATGGGAAGAAAACAATTGTATGGGTTGCCATACGGTTTTAGGTGAAGGGGCATATTACGCTCCTGAATTAACTAAAGTTTTAGATCGTCGTGGCGAAGGCTACGTCAAAGCCGTTTTAATGTCGCCAGTTCCATGGAATCCAAATGGTCGGCAAATGGTGGCTTACGGGTTTACACCTGAAGAAGCCGAAGATTTAATTGCATTCTTTGACTGGATAGGTGGTATAGATCTCAACGGTTTTGATACTGTTGTTTCACCACTTGCAAAAGACAAAATTGAACGCCAAAAGAAAAACTAAAACAGTCTGAAACGCCTCATAATCTCATGTCAAAAATTGAACATAGATATCAAGTATGCCTTCAGAATTCTAACATACTAAAATTAAACAGATGAAATATAAATCACAAAAAGTAGCGTATTGGTTTTTTGCCTTTTCCATGCTACTACTCGTTTTACAAATTACCTACGGATTCATTATGGGTTTTGCTCGTATAGGATTTGATGGTCTACATGAATTTATTCCTTTCAACACAGCCAGAGCTGTCCATACCAACTTATTAGTGGTTTGGTTATTATCTGGTTTTATGGGAGCTGCATACTACATTATTCCCGAAGAAGCCCAACATGAATTGGTCAGCGTAAAACTAGCCTATGTACAGTTAATCTCATTAGCCGTAGTTGGTGTAGCCGCCATAATTGGTTATCATTTTAACTGGTGGGAAGGTCGTAAATTTCTAGAAATACCTAGACAACTAGATTATCTGGTTGTGGTAAATGTACTCTTATTTTTAGGACTCATTTTAGGTACCTTATTTAAAGGGAAACGAAAAACTACAACAGCACTCGTGCTTACTATGGGTTTGCTATTTGCAGCTTTACTCTATATTCCTGGTATGTTGCCTTTTGATAGCCAAGTAACTGATTCATTTTTCAGATGGTGGGTTGTTCACTTATGGGTTGAAGGTGTTTGGGAGTTAATCATGGGTGGTATCTTATCATTCCTTTTAATAAAACTAACTGGTGTTGATAGAGAAGTTATAGAAAAATGGCTTTACGTCATTGTTGGTTTAACCTTCCTATCTGGAATATTAGGAACAGGTCACCACTACTATTATATTGGTGTGAATAAAATTTGGTTAATAGTTGGTGGTATTTTCTCTGCGCTTGAACCATTAGCATTTTTAGCAATGGCTTTATTTGCCGTCAATATGTACAGAAAAGGCGAAAAGAAACACCCTAACAAAATTGCCATATTCTGGACAATAGGTTCTGCCATTGTATCTTTTGTTGGTGCTGGTTTATTAGGTTTTGCGCACACCTTACCACAAACCAATATTTATACACACGGAACTTTAGTAACAGCCATGCATGGTCATTTGGCATTTTGGGGCGCTTACGCCATGATAGTTCTAGCCATTATTAGTTATGCACTACCAAACATGACAGGTAGAAAATTATACGACAGCAGTATTGGTCGAGCCGCTTTTTGGACATCTAATATTGGCATGATTGGTATGACGGTTGCCTTTGGTGTCGCTGGTGTGGCACAAGTGTATTTGGAACGTAAGTTTAAAATGGACTTTATGGAAGTGCAAGCTGAAATAAGTATTCACTTTGTCGTACTTATTTTATGCGCCACACTATTTGCAACAGGTATTGTACTTTATATATGGGATTTTTATAAACATGGAAAACCAACCGATGAAGCTTTAGATTTAGAATCAGATTTATAACACTGAATTGTAAGAAAAGGGCCTTTTAGCGACACCAAACCATTGAAGTATTATTTGCTCATACCTGACAATCCAAAGCTTCAATACACGTAAACTAAAGGGTCTTTTTTAACCTTACACGTATCAATAATGCCGTATTAACAGCACATTAAAACCTTTTATTTTGAAAACAGACAATCCACATACAGCCATAGTCATTCCGTTCTACAAACCCATTGCCAAAGAGGTAGAAGTTTTTGAACATGCTTATACAAATAAAATTCCGGTATTGCTAAAAGGACCAACAGGAACTGGAAAAACACGTTTTGTAGATTTCATGACCCATCAATTAAACCAAGAATTAATTACCATTTCCTGTCATGAGGAAACCTCGTCCACCGATTTAATTGGTCGTTATATTATTCAAGGTTCCGAAACCGTTTGGATTGATGGTCCCCTTACTCAAGCAGTAAAAACAGGCGCTATTATTTATTTAGATGAAATTGCCGAAGCCAGACCCGATGTTATTGTGGCCATTCACTCGCTTACCGATCATAGAAAAGAACTTTATATTGATAAACTAGGCGAAACCATAAACGCACATCCAGATTTTATGTTAGTCGCATCATTCAATCCTGGTTACCAAAAAGGCTTTAAAGAATTAAAACCATCTACCAGACAGCGTTTTATAGCCTTAGCTTTTAATTATCCGAATGAAAAGGATGAAGCTGAAATTTTAATAAATGAAACACAAATTGATGCATCAACAGCAAAAAAATTAGTAGCTATCGCAAACAAAATAAGAAATCTTACAGAATTAGGCCTTACTGAAACTGTATCCACAAGGCTTTTAATAGATGCGGCTAAATTAATTCACACAGGTTTAGGAAAACGATTGGCCGTTCGCGTGGCTGTGGTTGAACCCTTAACAGACGATCTTGAAATCACTGACGCCTTATCAGATTTATGTGATTTAATGATTTAAAAAAATGAATCATGTTTGAACCCGATGAATACCTCTTTTCCAAAGTTGCCAAGTTTTTAAAGCGTCGTAAAAAAAATGCATTAGAAACTTTAGAGCATGCGGTAAAATTAAATGACATCAAACAAAGGCTCACCATTTTCGCTCGAGCCATTACAGGTCAAGCCATTGAAATTTTTGCAGCCGAACGCGAAGGTGGTTATAAAAACAATAGCTTCTTTTTACCAACGCAATTTTCAGAGTTTCCCACTTTTGAACAAAATACACAATTCTATATTTTCAGAGTTGTGTATTTATCTATTCAAAAAAACAAGCAGCTAAATTATTCCTCTGATGCTGAAATTACGGTAGAGGAAGCTCGTGAAAAAGCGGTTAAAACTTCGGAATTGATTTTAAATGACATGTTTCAACAATTTCCAATAACAAAGAACATTCATCAAGAATTAGTTACGTTGTTTTGTAATCATGTCACTGAAAAAAAACCCGAAGATTTGAGTTTTATATATGGAAAATGGATGAAAAACGATCCCGAAACCTTAAAAAAAGCTGTATTACAAAACATTTCGGAACAGGTAAAAAAAGCCATCGACAACGAAATAAATACCATTTTAAAAGCCAATGCGGTTGAAGAAATCAGCACCTTGGAAATTGATAAAAAACAACAAGAAGATTATGTGCTCTTGCATAATTTTGAAAAAGCCGAAACAGCTGAAGAATGGGAAGGTGGCTGGCGTGACTTTGATGGCGACGATGATTTAGACAATCATGCAAATGCCTTGGAAGACCTCAACATGAAACACACCGTTCGTGTAGACGATCCAGTTCATTCCATCTATCAAGCAGAGTTTATTGAAAATACCACCATCTCCGAAAGTGCCGAATTAGATACCGAAGCACCTCATGTTGCTTATGATGAATGGGACTATTCCAAGCGTGCATACAAACCTAATTTCTGTAAAGTTTATCCTAAAAAACAACTAGAAACAGATGCTGCATATTATAAAAAAACACTTCATAAAAATGCGTCTACCTTAACAGGTTTGCGTAAAATGTTGACATCGGTTAATAATAAATATCAGCAACAGCGTAGGCAAACCCAAGGTGATGATTTTGATTTAGATGCCCTTACAGATTTATACGTGGATATGCATTCCAAACGTACGCCTTCGGAAAAAATATATCTATCTAAACGCAAAAAGGATAAAGATTTATCCATTTCCATTTTACTAGATGTCAGTCTTTCTAGTGATGGTTATGCTGCTGGAAACAAAGTTATTGATGTTGAAAAACAAGTCTCCATTATTTTTGGCGAAATTTTAAATGAATTTAATGTGGACTTCTCCATAGATTGTTTTTTTTCTAAAACCAGAAATTACGCAACCTACCTCACACTAAAAGGTTTTGATGACAATTGGGATAAAGCTAAACATAAAATTGGCGCTGTGGAACCTTGTGGCTATACACGAATTGGAGCCGCTTTACGACACGCTGGTGCTTTGCTAGACGCACGAGACACCAAAAACAAATGGGTGATTTTAATTTCCGATGGTAAACCAAACGATTATGACAAATACGAAGGAAAATATGGTATTAACGATGTCAAGCAAGCCTTGCGTGAACTAAATCAACGTAACATTAATAGCTATGCACTAGCTATTGAAGCCGAAGCCAAATATTATTTGCCGCAAATGTTTG
>CBFHJN010000118.1:0-8960 GCA_965655805.1 Flavobacteriaceae bacterium | reverse complement strand
TAATTGCCAAGAGACTTGGGTGTTGCCTTTTGCATCGACAGTAAATTCTTTATCAGTAAGTCTTGCTAGTACAGTGTAGTTCATTCCCATTTCACCTAACATTTCAACTGTTAAGTTTTTTCCTGTTACTGCGTCCGAAAGTTCTAATCTAGCAGCTCCAGATAATTCTTTATTAGTAAGATTTGCAATTTTAGTACTAAAAGTAATTTGGTCACCTTCTCGTAAAAAACGAGGTGCATTTGGTATTACCATGAGTTCTTTTTGTGTCACTGTTTCTAAAGAGGTGACTGTACTTTCTAAGGCTTTGGTATGAGCCAATAATTGCAATTTCCATTTGGTTAAGGCTTCAGGTGTGGTAAAGCTAAACGTTACATTGCCTTCAGTATCTGTTTGTAAATGTGGAAAGAAAAAAGCGGTTTCTTGGAGGTTTTTGCGGATGGTTATGCTTGAAAAATCTGTTTCTTTCGATTCTGTTTTATAAATTTCAGCTTTATTAGAGTTTATTACTAAACCTGATACTTTTCCTGAAATCTTTTCTGGTACTAAAGGGTTCATAAAATGAGTAAGTTCTTCTACTCTGGTAACTGGATCGGAAGCAGAGACTTTATCTGGATATCTTTCTACACCCAAAGCTGTTGATACAACTTCCTCAAGTTCTAATCCATCATTTTCATATGTATTATAGTATCCAGTGTTCCCAAAATAAAACCCAAACCAATTTAATTGATCATAGGCTTGATGTGGATAACCATGGGTTAAACGCGGTGTATTTTGAGTTCTAAAATTGAGAATTCCAAAACTATAGTGTGCTTGTCTGGTGAAATTCGCGCTATATATCGGTTTTTGCAGTGGAGAGAATGCCCAATTATGTGGTTTAAATTGATCCAATGAGGCATCATACATGCTTGCTAAAATTTCAGCAGATACTTTTTCGCCTTTTGGACCTTTAATTTTAAATGCCCAAGTTTCGTCCGTTCCTGGTTGTAATTTATCTCTGAATGTGGTGGTTTCAATTTCTAGATCGGTTTTTGGATATGGTACCGAAATAATTTCAGTTCTCGAAACAAAGTAATTAGCAAATGCAAAACTGTAGTGAATGGCGAATCCGCCTAAATCAGTTTCTGTAACCGGAACTTCAACTGTTTTCTTGTTATTATTGAGTGTTATTTGATAACTATTAATGGTTTTTCTGTCCTTTTCAACATCAATAGTTACGGTTATGTTTTCTGCGACAGAACCAAATGTAATCAGTGCGGTTTCATTCGGTTTATAGTTTGTTTTGTTTGTTGAAATTGTAAACAATTGCTTGTCGGCAACTGTTTTATCAGCATAACTATACAAACTGGTTTTAGCTTCTGCTTTAACCGCTTGTCCAAATTTATCGGTACTTTCTAACACCATCACATACAATCCAGAATCCCATTTTTTAATGTTTCCTAAATCAACCGTTTTCGATTTTTCGGTGTTGAAATCGGTTTCAAATACGAGTTCATCTTTTTGCCAATTATTACTGTTGTCCTCATCTGTAAAGGCATCATGGGGAAACTTCGCTTTAAATTCGACTTCCGAAAGCATTGGGTATTCTGGTGCATCCCATGGTCTGTTTCGTAACACATGTTCTGGTGCTTGCAGTTTATATATTTTGAGTGTTCCCGAAGCTGGAATAAATTCACCATTTAGATTTTGAGTATTAATAGCGATACTGTGATATTTATTGGTTTTATCCAGTTTATTTTCAACAGAAATAAATGCTGTCATGGCATGATAACCGACATTTACAATAATAGAACTACTTCGTGTTTCACCATTAATATCGGTAACATCAGCCGTGACTTCGTAATTAAAAACAGGTAAGCTGCTTTTGTCCACACTGCTATCTGGAATGGCTTTAAAGGTGATTTCAAATTCACCTTTGTCATTAGTAGTGCTTTCGCCATGCTTGATTTCTTGTGGCTCGGAAAATGATGCTGGGCGATACCAATAATACCAATCTGGATATTGGACTTTTCTATGAACCCGATACACCACTTTGGCATTGGTAATATTGCTACCAGCGAAAGCCATAGCAGTTCCTTTTACCGTTATGGAATCGTTAATTTTAAAAGTTTCTGTAATCGGGTTGAATGTGGTTTCAAACTTTGGACGTTTGTATTCTTCAACTGAAATGTAGTTGTATGTTTTAAAATACTTCTTGTCCGAATTGAAAACCATCTGATATTCCCCTAGCACAGCATTGATTGGTAATATGAATTCACCAGAGACAGAACCATAATCATTTGTTTTTAGTTCAAGTGTTTTTATTTTTATATTATTAACATTGTTATAAAGTGTTATTTGCACTATTTCATTTTTTAAAACCTTTGATTTACCTTGTTCAGTTTTCATTGCAATCCCTTTAAAATAAACCGTTTGTCCTGGTCTGTAAATGCTTCTGTCCGTAAAAATAAAACCATTGTAGCGGATTTGATCTTCGTTTTGTATGTATTCCGGATTCACATAATAATCACCAAAATACGCTTTTTCGGTTTTAGAATTTGCTTCAATTTTTACTTGCGTCCAACGCTCTTGGGTTTTTGAAATCTCAATATTTCCTGATGCATTTGTTGTAAACGATTTGTTTTTGGTTGGACCATTATAATTTAATCGATAGGCTATTTTTACAGACAGATTTGAAATAGGTTGACCATTATTTCGATTAATAAATTGATAGATTTGCTTGTCATTTTCCGCTTTATCAACCAAGGCGATATTGGTTATTTGTACCGTTTGAATAGCAAATGTGTTCGCTTCGTTTTTCGCTGAAGCCACAATCAGATAGCGACCATTTTCCATTGCTGGCAACAAAATTTCCGTTTGGTGTTGTTGGTAATCGCCTTCATTTTTTAGGGTTGCTTGCCATGATCTAGAAATGCTCAATTTTTTTAAAAATGCTAATTGTTCATCATCTCTATAAATTTTGCTGAAGGCTTCAAATTCATTTTCGTTGAGTTTATAGGCTTTTAGATCTAATGTTTTTAAGTTTTTGTATGTCACCAACATTCTAGCATCTTGCTGAATAGGCAGATGTCGTTCTGCACGTACTTGCAGACTTTGGAGTTCTATTTGTTTTTGTAAAACAGCACATTTTTTAGCTGCAAGGCTTTCGGGAAATTTCTGTTGAACAGATTCACATAGATCATAAGCCTCTTTAATTTTCCATTGCAATTCACTATCTGTTTTCGGATTGTAACGTTCGCCTTGAGCAACCAATAATTTGGCCATTTCGAACGCATATAAACCGGATTCTTCAGAGGAATAATTAGCTCGAGATTCTTTTAAGGTTTGTAAGTAAACGTCTTCTTTTTCGCTGAAAGTCGCCTTCTCATTTATAAACTTTAAACGTGCAATATCAATATCTACCAAAGCTTTCGAGTCCGGATCCTTCATGTGAAATTGAACTAAATCCTGATATATTTTTAAGGCTTGTAGTTGTAAGGATGTACTATCCTTTGATGAAATTTCTAAACTTGAAAATTCTTCCGCAGGACATAAAAATTTAGGTTCATTAATTTCAAATTTGTAAGCAGGTTGGCTGATGCTGTTTTCATCTGTTTTATAGAAATCTAATGCCGAATTGGCTAACAAATCATACAATGTTGGTCTGTATTGTTTAGAGCCTTTTTGCGAATACACAATAGCTTCAAAATCTGAAATGGGTGTTTTTTGAAGCAGTAATTGGTTCTCTAAAGACAGGCTATATTGTGTTTGAATTTCCGCAAATAGCGTTTCTAAATCCCAAGTTCTGAAATCGGTTGTATCTACTTTTTCAGTAGTTTTTGTTCGGTTGTAAAATTTCCATCGGTTTTGCTGAAAATATTGCCAATACATGGTGGCTAACATATTCTCTAAAACATTTTTTGTAGGCGATTCGCTTTGCGCTATTTCACGTTTAAAATCAGCAATTATTTTCAATTGCGCATCTTCCTCTAAAGTCAGCGCATATTTACTCGTATATAATAAGGCTTTAATAATTTGTGGTTGGTTTTTTTCTTGATGTGCCTTTCGGGTTATTTTGGTCACAACTTCTAAAGCAGATTTAACTAAACCTTCATTTTCAAAAGTTTCAGCCTGCTTCCAAAGTGAATTATAATCGTTATTTTGTGCGTGGCTGAAATTTGCAAATAATATAAGCATGCTTATTATAGTGAGATGTTTCATGTGTTTCTTCTAATTACTAGTTATTAAAAATACGCATTTCAGAATCGATTTTCATATTTTATATGATGCTGTTTCAGATTCTTTCCTGCTTCTAAAAATACATTCAAAAGTTATTCCAAAAAAAGGAAACTGGGTGAATTGATGCTGTGAATTCGTGAGTCGGCATTTTGGACAAGGGAAATTTCATCAAATTCAGAAAAAGAATAGTAGTTCATATTCTAAATACTAAAAACTGACATTGAATAGTTATCTTTACAAAATTGCTTATATACTAATGAAAAAACTGCTTTTATATTTATTATTTCCCATGTTAGGAATAGCACAATCGTCCTTGAATGATGCTTCAGTATTGCTAGATCAAAAACAATATAAGCAAGCGGAAGCTCTTATGAAATCCTATGTGAGTTCAAATCCAACAAACCTAAAAGCTATCGAATTATTAGGTGATGCGTTTGGATATCAAGCCAAATGGGATGCTGCCATTTTGCAATATGAGAAGTTGGTTGCTTTGGAACCACGTGAAGCCAATTTCCATTATAAATATGGAGGAGCCATGGGAATGAAAGCTTTGGAAGTGAATAAAGTTTCAGCCCTCATGATGATTGGTGATATAGAAGATGCCTTTTTGAAAGCTGCTAAATTGGATAGCAAACATATTGATACACGTTGGGCTTTGGTGGAGTTGTATATGCAACTGCCAGGCATTGTTGGCGGTAGTGTAAAAAAATCTTTGAAATATGCCCATGAGTTGGAAGCGCTTTCAACAGTGGATGGGTATTTGGCTAAAGGCTATATTTATGAATATGATGATGAGCCTGAATTAGCCGAAAAATATTATAAAATGGCGATTACTACAGGCGGTTCTATTACATGTTTTGATAAATTGTCTAGTTTTTACGAAAAGCAACACCAACCGGATAAGGCGATTGCAACCATTGAAGCATCTGAAAAAAAGCACGAACGAAATGCCGTTCATTACCAAATAGGAAAAGTAGCAGCCGAGTATAATGTGCAATTAGAAAAAGGCGAAAATTGTCTACAGAAATATATTATAAATTATTCCGTGGAAGATGGTGTCCCAAAAGCTTGGGCAAACTACCGTTTAGCACAAATTTACAAGCATCAAAAACGTAAATCCGATGCGCTGAAACATATTGATTTAGCGATAGCAGAATTACCGAAAATTGATGTTTTTAAGGAGGAACGGGAATTGATTGAAGGGATTTAGTTTTGTGTGAAGTTTCAGAGTTGTAAAGTCGCAAAGTTACAAAGTCGCAAACTCTCAAAGTTTCAAAGTTGATTCGTGATAATTCGTGAAATTCGTGTCTGTTTCTCCGTGAAAATCTGTGTCTTCTTTTTCTCGCAAAGGCGTAAAGGCGTAAAGGCGCAAAGGCGCAAAGCTGCAAAGTTGCCTCTCGTTAAGTGGTTAAGTTGATCTTTTTTTTGTGATAATTCGTGAAATTCGTGTCTGTTTCTCCATGAAATCCGTGTCTAAATAAATTCCAATCCCTATCTTTACTTTTTTATTCACAACAACACTATGAACGTACATTTTATAGCCATTGGTGGTGCTGCTATGCACAATCTTGCCATTGCTTTACACAATAAAGGCTATCAGGTAGCTGGTAGCGATGATACTATTTTCGACCCTTCGAAATCCCGTTTGGAAGCTAAAGGTTTATTGCCAGAAGCTTATGGCTGGTTTCCTGAAAAAATCACAACGAGTTTGGACGCTATTGTTCTAGGAATGCATGCTAAAGCGGATAATCCCGAATTGCTAAAAGCTCAAGATTTAGGTTTGAAAATTTATAGCTATCCCGAGTTTTTACACGAACAAGCCAAAAACAAAACCCGTGTGGTAATTGGAGGAAGCCATGGAAAAACGACCATTACCTCTATGATTCTCCATGTTATGCATTATCATGATCGTGATGTGGATTATATGGTTGGCGCACAATTAGAGGGTTTTGATGTCATGGTAAAACTAACCGAAGCCAATGATTTTATGGTTTTGGAAGGCGATGAATATTTGAGTTCACCTATTGATATGCGACCAAAATTCCATTTATACAAACCGAATATAGCGTTGTTGAGCGGCATTGCTTGGGATCATATTAATGTGTTTCCAACTTATGAGAATTACGTCGAGCAGTTTAAAATATTTGTCGATAGCATTGTTAATGGCGGCAGTATGACCTACAATGCCGAAGATCCTGAAGTGGCGCGTGTGGTTGAGGCTTCTGAAAATACCATTCGTAAATTACCCTATTACACACCAGAATATACTGTTGAAAATGGCCAAACCCTTTTAGAAACACCTGAAGGCCCTTTGCCAATTGAAGTGTTTGGAAAACACAACCTGAATAATCTAGCAGGAGCGAAGTGGATTTGCCAGCACATGGGAATTGACGAAGACGATTTCTACGAAGCTATTGCTACTTTTAAAGGAGCTAGCAAACGCCTCGAGAAAATTGCCGAAAGTTCAACAAGTGTTGCCTATAAAGATTTTGCACATTCGCCAAGTAAAGTATCTGCAACAACCCAAGCTGTCAAAGCGCAATATGAAGATAAAACGCTAATTGCCTGTTTGGAATTACATACCTATAGCAGTTTGAATGCCGAATTTTTAAAAGAATACAAAGGTGCTTTAGATGCTGCTGATGTAGCTGTGGTTTTCTATTCACCACATGCGGTTGAAATTAAAAAACTAGATGCCGTTTCACACGAACAAATAGCCAACGCTTTTGAGCGTGACGATTTAATAATTTATACCAATCCCGAAGAATTTAAAACCTTCTTGTTTTCTCAAGATTTTAATAACAAAGCCTTGTTGCTCATGAGTTCTGGCAATTATGGTGGGTTGGATTTTGATGATGTTAAGGGGTTGATTGGATAGTTTTGGGGTGTCGTTTACGTTTTGTGTATGATTTCGTTGCGTGTTTAAGCAACTAATTTAGCAATTAATTCACAGATAGAAAGTCCGCGAGGGCTTTGGTAAGTATGCTATAACTAGCAATTAATTTTATAAGGTGTTGACACTTTTTTTTTATTATTTCTTGGTCAAATTACTTATTGTCTTTGTAAAATCGTACTTATTTTTATTAATCAATTTAATGCTATCAAGAGAACTTACGGAAGTTACCTTAAATTTACCTTTACCAATATCGACAAATCTTAAAGAAACTTCCTTTTCCATATGTCCGTTCAACTTTAGTCGTTATAATGCCAACAAGTGTTTTCGCAACGATGCCACAATGATTAGAATTCTTATTGAAATTTATACCTAATTAGTATTGAAATGCCATATCTGACCAATAGTTTGGCCTTCGTGTTCATCTTTTACAATGACTTTCCAGTAGTAGGTAGTTGCAATTAGGGTACTGATATTTATGCTAGAGCCGTTTTGGTTTTCACTAATGATAGTGGTTGGAGGGTTTTGGGTGCCAAAATAAATGGTATAGGTTAAAGCATCACCATCAGTATCAGAAGCTGACCATTCTAAATTTACAGTTCCACTGTTTACTTGGCTATTTAAAACTGGGTTTACCAGTTCTGGTGAGAAAGGCAGATGGTTTGAAATTCTATCTCCTTCTGTAACGAAGTTGAATGTGGATGAATAGTCACTTGATGCATTGTTGGTGTCGGTTGCTTTTACCCTCCAATAATAAGCTACTCCTTGGTTGAGATCAAACGTTTGGGTAGCAGCTGATATGTTTGTCATGAAATCTACAGTATGGAAAAGATTGTCTGTAGATACTTGAATGGTATAGTTTATAGCATCATTTTCAAAATCAGTTGAAGGACTCCACTGAAAAATTATTTGGTTGTCTATACACAATAGATTATTGCTGGGATAAAGCAAAACAGGTACAGTGGGCGCTTGATTAGTCTCTTCTGAAGAGAAATCACGTGAATCACCATCACATGATAGTATTATTAGGCTTAAAAGAAATAAAACCTTTTTCATTTTTTAAAGTTTTAAGAGTTTTAATTTTTTTGATTCTTTTATGAAAACATTTAATAAATAGAGTCCACTAGGTTGGTCTTCTAAAGTCATTTGTATTTTACCATTAACAACCGAATATTTTTTAGAGGAAATTAGTTGTAGTTGTGCTGTGTACATATCTACCTTGACCTCTTTAATGTCTTGGGGTATGTTAATATAAAAAATATCATGAGTTGGGTTAGGGAAAACCATAATTTCATCAAGTAAGTTAATGGTTTTTAATAATGTTCCTTCACAGGCTTTATCAGTTTTTATCTCAATAGTATCTCCATGATGAGCATCAAGTAAAAATGAAGTTGCAGATGTTTCTAAAGTAAGAGCTCCGTTTACAAAAGCTTTGTATGGAGGAGTCCCTTGGTCTATATCAATAGAGACTTTATTATCTTCCACGGTATGTCTTCCCATTATACCTTCAGCTTCAATTATGTCCAATAAGTAACATTGCTGGTAGTTTATTGCGGGAATGGATATGCACAATTCATAACTATTGGGTTCTAGCTCATCAATGGTAAGATCGTTTGTAAAGTTGTATTGCGTCCCATTGAGAGTTACCAAATAATCAAACCCTTGGTTAGCTATGATGATAATACTACCATTATTTGATTCTGGACATGACTCACTTGTAACCTGAATATCGAAATTATCATTTTCAATTGAGATGGGAATAATGTTGACGTCTAAAAAGGTTGACCTCCTTGTACCTGAATTTTGATCTGTGGACATAATGTGTATATTTCCAAGACCAGATGGTCCCCAA
>CBFHJN010000117.1:0-8961 GCA_965655805.1 Flavobacteriaceae bacterium | reverse complement strand
CATTTCGGTAGATTATGCCATCATGGAAGCATCAAAAAATGTGTTTGTGCTACCTGCCACCTTCGACTGGAATGACCTAGGAACTTGGGGAAGTTTGTATGATAAACTCGATAAAGATTCAAATAATAATGCAGTTGTAAACGCGCAAACACTGGCGGAAGATGCGTCTGGAAATATGATTCGGACTCCAGGCAAAAAACTCGTTGTAATTGATGGTTTAAACGATTATATAATAGTTGATAAAGACGAAGTTTTACTTATCTTTCCCAAGTCTAAAGAACAAGACATTAAAGAAATATTGCAACACGTTAAGGACAATTTTGGGGATCAATTCATTTAAACATGGAAGAAAATAAATTCAACTTTTCTGAAGAAGAGTTAAAAAAAGAAGCCGCTGCAGAAGAGGCAAAAAAGGAAGCTGCCGTTGAGGAATCAAAAAAAGCCGTAAGAAAAGACGCCAAAGGACTTTTTGAAAATGTCAAAAAATTCTTAATAGAGTTATTAGATTTTCGTGAAGATACCGATCGCGATGAAACCACAGAGGCTATAAAACGAGATATTTCGTTTAAAGGCGCAACTGCTTGGATTTTGGTTTGTTCCATTTTTGTGGCTTCCATTGGGCTAAATGCCAATTCCACTGCTGTTGTTATTGGTGCCATGTTAATTTCGCCACTTATGGGTCCTATTTTAGGTATCGGATTGTCTGTGGCAGTTAATGATATTGACACGATGAAAAAGTCGTTAGTCAATTTAGCCATCATGATTGTGCTGAGTTTATTAACAGCTTATTTATTCTTTTGGTTATTCCCATTAAGTGAAGATACATCAGAATTACTAGGTCGTGTGCAACCTGATATTCGTGATGTTTTAATTGCCTTTTTTGGTGGTGCAGCATTAATAATTGCCAAAACAAAACGTGGAACCATTGCTTCTGCCATATTTGGTGTAGCTATAGCAACCGCTTTAATGCCACCTTTATGTACGGCAGGTTATGGATTAGCTAAAGCTAATTGGCCTTACTTTTTTGGTGCCATGTATTTGTTTATCATCAATACCATTTTTATAGCATTGGCTACCTTTATTGTGGTCAAAGCATTGCGTTTCCCGATGTTGAAATATGCCAATTCAAAAAAACGTAAGCGTATTGCTCAAATAGCATCATTTTTAGCACTTATTGTTATGATTCCTGCTGTTTATACCTTTTGGAATGTGTTACAGCAAAGTAACTTTGATACAGAAGCTAAACGTTTTGTAGATAACGAATTAAAAGGTTTACCACAATATGAGTACATTAAAAAAAATACGATTCCTAAATTTAATGATGGTGATTCGTATATTGAATTTAACACGTTTGGATTGGGTGAAATTCCAGAATCTACTATCAATCTCATAAAAAGCAGAACATCTGATTATCCGGCTTTAGCCAATACGCGTATTATTTTCAATCAAAGTCGTACCGAACAATATGATAATATGAAGTTTATGGAACAGTTGCGCTATCGCGATTCTATTGACTTAATTTCGCAATCGCAAAAAATTAGTTTTTTAGAAGATCGTGTAAAATTGTTATCTGCCTACGAAAAAAACACTATTCCATTTAATGATGTTATTCAGGAGGTTAAAATTAACTACGAAAATTTGGAGCGTTTTAGCTATGCTAATGAAATAGAATCAGATTTTGAGAAAACAGATACCGTTTCTGTATTTACCGTAAAATGGAATAAGGAAAAGATTAATGCTGATGGTATTGCTAAAGAGCAAGACAAATTAGAGCGCTGGTTGAAAGTAAAATTAAAACTGGATACCTTGGTTGTAAGACAGATTCAATAATTATTTTTAAGCACGTTCTTCCAAGTACATTTGACGCACTTTTTTAAAGAGTTCAGAGGAATATACAAAGTTGGTTACGGCTTCGTTATCGGTTTTAAAAATCGTTTTATTGGAGCCTTCCCATTCTTTGAGTCCGTCTTTTAAAAATACAATTTTCTGGCCTATTTCCATTACAGAATTCATATCATGCGAATTTATAACGGTAGTCATATTATATTCTTCCGTAATTTCTTGAATCAAATTATCAATAACCATAGCCGTTTTAGGATCTAAACCTGAATTTGGTTCATCACAAAAAAGGTATTTAGGTTGATTTACTATGGCACGAGCTATAGCTACCCGTTTTTGCATTCCACCTGAAGCTTCACTCGGAAATTTTTTATGAGCATCTCCCAGATTTACACGCTTTAAAACAAAATCAGCTCGATCTTGCATTTCACTTTTACTTTGCTTGGTAAACATACGTAACGGAAACATAACGTTTTCCAGAATCGTCATAGAGTCAAACAACGCACTACCTTGAAATACCATACCCATTTCAGCACGTAAATCGCTTTTTTGGTCACCAGATAATTCGGAATACACTTTACCATCATAAAGAATAGCACCTTCTTCTGGACTAAATAAACCCAACAAACATTTTAGAAAGACGGTTTTACCCGAACCACTTTGTCCAATTACCAAACTCGTTTTACCTTTTTCAAAAGATGTAGAAATACCTTTTAAAATATGAGCATCACCAAACGATTTATGTAAATTTTTTACTTCTATCATTAGCTTAATAATAATTGGGTTAATATATAATTACAAAGTATGATTGCCACACTAGTCCAAACAAATGAGGTTGTACTAGCTTTACCTACTTCCAGGGCTCCACCTCGCATATAAAAACCATAGTAAGATGGAATAGTAGCTAGAAGAAATGCAAAAATGACTGTTTTAATAAACGCATAGGTAATATGAAATGGGATAAATTCTGATTGTACACCTGTTATATAGTCAGCAACCGAACTGTATTCTCCAAAATAACAAGCTGCCAAACCGCCAACGATACCAAGAAACATAGCAATTGAAATGACAAAAGGGTATAACATAAGTGCCACAAATTTTGGAAAAACCAGATAGTTTACAGCATTAATCCCCATAACTTCTAAAGCATCTATTTGTTCCGTTACACGCATGGTACCAATACTGGATGTAATAAAGGAGCCTACTTTACCAGCCATAATTACGGAAATAAAAGTTGGCGCAAATTCCAAAATAACAGATTGTCGCGTTGCAAATCCTATAAGCGTTTTCGGTATTAATGGATTTGTCATGTTAAGTGCTGTTTGAATAGTAACAACACCGCCTACGAAAAAAGAAATAAAAGCTACAATACCTAAAGAGCCAATAATTAAATCATCGATATCATTAAGTATTAAGCGTTTCATAACCGACCATTTTGTGGGTTTACGAAACATGGCCTTAATCATTAAAAAGTAAGCACCAATATTATGTAGGTATTTCATTCTTCGTTTTATTCCTGCTAAAATAAAAAACTAAACTGTAATTAACGGTAATTTTAATTAAGGATATTTAAAAATCATTACTTTTGAATTTTAAAATTCCATGTAAATGAAAAACAATATCTTTCTAATTCTAATTCTCATTGTTTTTAGTGCTTGCCAAGCGCAAAAACCCTCTATAAGCGCATCAGAAACAACAGAAATGAAGGTTGTAAATAATAACCCAAAACTAGTGGTTGGTATTGTTGTAGATCAAATGCGCTATGATTATTTAACCCGATTTTATAATAAATACTCTGAAGGTGGATTTAAACGCATGATCAGTGAGGGCTTTAATTGCAAAAACAATCATTTTAATTATATTCCTACCTACACAGGACCTGGACATGCTTCGGTTTTTACAGGAACAACACCCAAATATCATGGCATTATAGCTAATAATTGGTATGACAAAGAAGAAAAAAGTTTTGTGTATTGCGCAGGTGATGACAATGTTGAATCTTTAGGAACTTTAGATGATGCTGGCAAAATGTCGCCACATCGTATGCAAACCACATCCTTTGCCGATGAAAATCGCTTATTCACGCAAATGCAAGGCAAAACTATTGGTGTTTCACTCAAAGATAGAGGTGCCATTTTACCCGCGGGACATTCCGCGAATGCTGCGTTTTGGTTTCATGGTAAAAATGAAGGGAGTTGGGTAAGTAGCACTTTTTATATGAATGACTTACCGAATTGGGTAAAGGAATTTAACGCCTCTGATATAGCTGAATCCTACTTAAAAATTTGGAATACGGTCTACCCTATTGATACATATACTGAAAGTGGTCCAGATTTAAATACATTTGAAGGCGGTTTTAAAGGTCAAGAAACGGCAACTTTTCCTTATAATTTAAACCAATTAAAAAATGAGAATAGCGGTTATGACATTTTAAAAGCCACACCTTTTGGAAATAGTTTAACAACCGATTTTGCCATAGCTGCCATATCTGGTGAGCAATTAGGGATGGATGACATTACCGATGTTTTAACATTAAGTTATTCTAGTACGGATTACGTAGGTCATAACTTTGGTGTAAACTCTAAAGAAATAGAAGATACTTATTTACGTTTGGATTTAGATTTAGAACGTTTTTTTAAATATTTGGATGACACAGTTGGAATTGGAGAATACACGGTTTTTTTAACTGCAGATCATGGTGCTGTTGACGTACCTTCCTTTTTAAAATCTGTAAAAATTCCTTCTGGATATTTAAACAACCAGGATACGAAAAAGCGTTTTAATGCATTCATGGTTGACCGCTTTGGTGCAGAGGACTTGGTTGAGAACGTGAGCAATAACCAGATTTTTTTGAATAGAGATAAAATAAATGAACTCAAACTAAATTTATCAAACGTTCAAGAAATCATTGTCAATGAGCTTATTAGTTATGCGCATATTTCCAAGATATTTTCGGCTACAACTATGGCCAATTCATCATTTAATACAGGAATAGAATCCTTATTACAAAATGGCTATAATCAAAAACGCTCGGGTGACGTGCTCATGGTTCCAGATGCGGCTTTTATTTCTTACAGCCAAACAGGCTCTACGCATGGAAGTGGTTTTAACTATGATACCCATGTACCTTTATTATTTTTCGGAAAAGGTATTGCTTCAGGTAGTACGCTTGAAAAAACAGTTATTCCCGATATTGCTCCAACTATTTCAGCTATGTTAGGCATTAGTTTCCCAAATGGTGCAACAGGAATACCATTAGAGTTTGTTTTAAAAAGTAATTGATTTTTGCAAATGAATCTATCTAAACGTAGTTTTTGAATAAAAACCTAACTACTTACGATAAAGGAAATAATTATTGACGAGTTCTATATAGGTTTCTTTAGCTTCGTCTTCGGATATGTTCTGAATTTGGAAGAGTGCATTTGTTTTAAATGCTGTTATTAACGGTTTACTACTATTGCTTGGCCTGTTATAATCACTACTAGCTTTTTTAAAATAAGCATATAAGCGAAGTAAAAAATCTGCAGGAAATGGCTCGTGATGATCGTTAATTCTATCAACAGCTTCTTTAAAGGCAATATCTAATTCTTCAGAAGTCATTATTTTTCTGCTATAATACTTTCTGCACCACGAACTTTTTGGTTCAGTGATACGTTAATTTTTGAATCTAACGGTAAAAATAAGTCCACACGCGAACCAAATTTAATAAATCCAGATTCACTTCCTTGATTTACTTGGTTGCCTTCTTGAGCATAGTTAACAATACGTTTCGCTAAGGCTCCAGCAACTTGTCTGTGCAACACCATTCCAAAAACTTCGTTTTCAACCACTACGGTTGTGCGTTCGTTTTCTTCACTGGCTTTAGGATGCCATGCTACTAAATATTTACCAGGATGATATTTACTATATACCACACGACCTCCTATTGGATATCTGGTTACGTGTACATTTATTGGCGACATAAAAATACTCACCTGTAGACGTTTCTCGTTAAAAAATTCTTTTTCAAAAACCTCTTCAATAACTACAACTTTACCATCAACAGGAGAAACAACATGCGCATCATTGTAGGCGGTTTGACGTTTCGGATTTCTAAAGAATTGTAAAATCAATAATAAAAACACCAACAGAGTAATCATGATTAACATGTTTAGCCATGGTATCATGACGTAGGTGTCTGTAATTAAAAATAACGCTACAATAATGATGAGCGCTCCTAAAATAATTTTATGTCCTTCTTTATGAAACATGCTATATAAGTTCTAAAAACAAATGAATAAAAGGTGCTGCAAAAATAATACTATCTAATCGATCTAACAACCCACCGTGACCAGGCATGATAACACCACTATCTTTTACACCCGCTTGACGCTTAAACTTAGACTCAATTAAATCGCCTAACGTGCCAAAAACACTAATTATAATTGCTAATACCAGCCAATAATTAAAACTTAATGTTTCCGTAAAGGTAGCAATAAAATAACTAGCTATAGATGAAAAAAATAATCCACCTATAAAACCTTCAACTGTTTTCTTAGGTGATATGGACTCAAAAAGTTTCTGTTTACCAAAATTCTTACCAACCAAAAAGGCAAATGTATCATTCACCCACACTAAAATGAAGGCACCTAATAACATATACGGATTATATATACCATTATAATTGGCAATAAGAACCAGAAATACAAATGCACTTGACAAATAAAATGTGGTTAATAAAAAGCGCTTGGAAACAAATAAAGGAATGGTTTTTTCTGTGAATAAATCCTTAATTAAAATAAGCTGTACGAATATAGTAATAACTTGTAGTATTTGCGTGGCTTCACTTAAACCTGCTTCCGATTTCATAAAAAGCTGCCAATATCCAAATATTAAATACATGAGTACAAAAATCACATAGGGCCAAATAGATTTGTAGCCTATAAGTTTTTTAAATTCACCCATACAGATTAAACCAAAAACAAAAAACAGAATAATTAACGCATGCTCGTTTAAAAGCGACAACATTAGTAAGGAAACATATAATAAACCAGTAAAAGATCTTATCAGGATTTCTTTCATGTTACAGATCTTCTAATAGCAGTAAATATAAATTTTTGGAATTGCTACCATAGCTCATAAAATCATTTTCCTTATCGTTGTTATCCAAGGTTTTAAAATGCTTTATGGTGGTAATATTAGTAGGTATTTTTTTTGTATTATTATTTTTAATACCGCGTAAACCTTCGCCAATATTACCAGTGATTTGGCTGGTAGTAGCAAAAACTATGAAGTTTTCAGGAAATTCTATTAACTTTTTTTCAGCTATTTGATTTGATGAAATTAAGAGTGATCCATCATCAGCAATTAAATTTTCACAGGTTGTTAAGAAATATGTAGCTTCAGAACTTTTACGTGTAACATTTAATGCCGACTTCTTAAATTTAAGGGCTAACTGCTCATCATAGATTAACACATTTTTTTCTTCCCAATCGTTTTCTAAAATAATGTTATTTAAGCTATCATAAACTTCATCTAAATTTTCGCAATACAGAAATTTACCACCATTTGCTTTAAAGTTTATTGTAAACCTTTCATCTATTGGCAATTTAATTTCTGGCATATATTTGCCACGATCATTAGATTTTAATTCCTTATCAGAATCTTCAGATTTGGAACCAAAAATTTTTCTAAATAGACTCATTTATGTTTTTGCTATTAATATGAGTATTTTAAGGTGTTTTTCAAATATAAAAAATCTTAAACGAACCATAAGGCTAATTTAAGATTTTAAATAAATGTTAACAGATAAATTTTGAATTATTCTTCTTCTTCCGAAACCATGACTGGTTTTTCAAACGGCCGTTTACCAAATATTTTTTCTAAATTATCTTTAAAAATGACTTCTTTTTCCAATAAAACATCCGCCAGTTCTGTTAATTTATCTTTATGTTGTTCTAAAAGATCAATGGCGCGTTTGTATTGATTTTCAATAATGTCGGAAATTTCTTTATCAATTAATTCAGCTGTTTTTTCACTATATGGCTTGGTAAAACCATATTCATTTTGTCCAGAAGAATCATAATATGTTAAGTTTCCTACATTTTCACTCAACCCATAAACAGTAACCATGGCTCTTGCTTGTTTGGTTACTTTTTCTAAATCGCTTAATGCGCCTGTTGAAATTTTATTAAAAATAACTTTTTCTGCAGCACGACCACCTAAAGCAGCACACATTTCGTCCAACATTTGTTCTGGATGTACAATTAGGCGTTCTTCTGGTAAATACCAAGCAGCACCTAAAGATCGACCTCTTGGCACGATAGTTACTTTTACTAATGGTGCCGCATGTTCTAACATCCAACTTACGGTAGCATGACCAGCTTCATGATAAGCAATGGCTTTTTTCTCGTCTTTAGTAATTATCTTATTTTTCTTTTCTAAACCACCAACAATTCTATCTACAGCATCTAAAAAATCTTGTTTATCTACGGCTTTCTTTTCGTTTCGAGCTGCAATTAAAGCGGCTTCGTTACATACATTAGCTATATCAGCTCCTGAAAAACCTGGAGTTTGTTTAGATAAAAAGTCTAAATCCAAATCTTCAGCCTTTTTTAAGGGTCTTAAATGAACTTCAAATATTTCTTTACGTTCGCGCACATCAGGAAGATCTACAAAAATCTGTCTATCAAAACGACCAGCACGCATTAATGCTTTATCGAGTACGTCCGCTCGGTTGGTTGCAGCCAATACAATAACGTTTGTGTTGGTTCCAAAACCATCCATTTCCGTTAATAATTGATTTAATGTGTTTTCACGTTCATCATTAGAACCTGACATATTGTTTTTGCCACGTGCACGACCAATAGCATCAATTTCATCGATAAAAATAATGGCTGGCGATTTTTCTTTGGCTTGTTTAAACAAATCACGAACACGAGATGCACCAACACCTACAAACATTTCAACAAAATCTGAACCTGACAATGAGAAAAATGGCACTTTAGCCTCACCTGCAACAGCTTTAGCTAATAAGGTTTTACCCGTTCCTGGAGGTCCTACCAACAAAGCTCCTTTAGGTATTTTACCACCTAAATTGGTGTATTTTTCTGGGTTTCTTAAAAAGTCTACAATTTCTTGAAC
>CBFHJN010000116.1:0-9021 GCA_965655805.1 Flavobacteriaceae bacterium | reverse complement strand
AATTCTTCCAAAATAAGATTATAGTCATACTGTAAATCTTCATGAAGCGATTTCACGATTTTTTCAATCGCTAAAATTTGCCTTTCATAAATGTTCGTGAGCGTCACATTTCTTTTTATGGAAGGAGACATCTCTTTTAAACATTCACAAAAATAGAGTAGAAGTTCCACTTCGGTTTCTTTCTTTAAAGAATAACGTGCGTATTTTTTAATGAGTCGCAGTATTTTTCGAACACTTTTTTTTATGTAGAAATAACTATTGGTGTTAATGGTTGAAAATTGTAAGTCTATTTCACTTTTAACCGATTCAATATAACCTGTTTCGTCATGAGACTCAAATAACAAATAGGTAAGGAGCTCTTTATTTTCTTTTTTGAATTTGGATAAACGCAATACGAGTTCCATCAATTCGCTTTCGGATTTGTGATGCAATTCTTTCTTTATGGTAACTACGGAAACGGCTTTCATATTATTTCCCTGGAAACGGGAATCTTTTTTTAAGTTAGAAAATTCTTATTTATTATTTCAAAATTATTTTTTATCCAAAGAAAATTTTCCAGGACCAGCTAAAAATATAACTAGAAAACCAACCAAATAGAGTAATGCTTTTTCTTTTGTACCAATACCGTCTTCCCAATGAACAATAAAAGCAGCTACTAACATGGTGATAATTACAGGAATTGCCGCCAATTTTGTTTTAAAGCCGACCACGATGAAAATGGGTGCTACTATTTCGCCAATGAGAGCTAAAATTAAGGATAAGGTTGGCCCAACACCAATGGGGTCTCCAAACTCTATTGGGCTCATAAATAAACGCTCTATTTTTGGAATCCCGTGGGTGAGCATCATGCCAGACATCCCGATTCTTAAAATGGCTAAAGCTAAATCAGTGTAATTCTTGGAAAGCATATAATTTATTTTAAGAAACGCATTTGTGAATATGTAATGTGCTTCTGGTTAGTTTTCGAGTTAAATATACTAAAACAAAAAGACCCGATTGTTAATTTAAACTATCAGGTCTTTTAAAAAATAACGTATGAACTGAATATTATCTCAATTTAGGAAAATCACTCGGATTTGTTTCATGCATCACGTTGTAAACCGCCTCAAAAACATCTTCAACAGATGGTTTAGAGAAATAATCGCCATCTGTTCCGTAAGCTGGTCTGTGGGCTTTTGCTGTTAATGTTTCCGGTTTGCTATCTAAATGTTTATAGGCATTTTGCGTATTTAAAATTTCATTCAAAATAAATGCGGAAGCACCTCCAGGCACATCTTCATCAATAACCATTAATCGATTAGTTTTTGCTACACTTTTCACAATATCATGATTAATATCAAATGGTAATAGTGATTGTATATCAATAATTTCAACGCTAATTCCAACTTCTTGTAGTTCTTTGGCTGCTTGCTCAATGACACGAAGTGTAGAGCCGTAAGAAACTAACGTCATATCATTCCCTTGACGAATGGTTTCCACCACACCTAAAGGTGTTTTGAATTCACCGATATTATTAGGCATTTTTTCTTTTAAACGATACCCATTTAAACATTCTACAATTAAAGCAGGTTCATCACTTTCCAATAAAGTATTATAGAATCCAGCTGCTTTGGTCATGTTTCTTGGCACTAAAACGTGAATACCACGAATTAAGTGAATCACACCACCCATTTGAGAACCTGAATGCCAAATGCCTTCCAGTCTGTGGCCACGTGTTCTAATAATTAAAGGTGCTTTTTGTCTGCCTTTTGTTCTGTATTGTAAGGTTGCCAAATCATCACTCATAATTTGTAAGGCATACAGGATATAGTCTAAATACTGAATTTCAGCAATTGGACGTAAACCACGTAACGCCATACCAATTCCTTGACCTAAAATAGTTGCCTCACGAATACCAACATCCGAAACACGTAACTCGCCATATTTTTCTTGCATGCCTTCCAAACCTTGGTTTACATCACCAATATGTCCTGCATCTTCCCCAAAAATAAGGGCTTCCGGATATTTGCTAAAAATAGCATCAAAATTATCACGAATGACCAAACGTGCATCAACATCTTCGCTCGTATCATCATAAGTTGGCTTCACTTCTTTAATGTTTAAAGCCGATTTATCAGAATTGGAATATAAATGTGAACTGTATTTTGGTTGAACAACTTCTGTATAATCCGTAATCCAAGTTGTTAGCTGATTTTTCGTTTCAACTGAATCTTTCACCACATAACGTAATGCTTTTCGAGCGGTTGATAAAATATCTTTACGGATTGGCTCTGAAATTTTCGCTAAATCATTTTTTAACTTTTCAATAAAAACTTTATTGGAACTCGCATTTGCAACCGTTTCTAATAACGAAACTAATTCGTTTTGCTCTTGCTTTAAAGGTTGTGTAAAGGCCGTCCAAGCTGCTTTTTTACCATCGCGAACTTGTTTTTTGATCGTTTTTTCAACGGCTAATAATTCGTCATCTGTTGCAATACCATTGGCAATAATCCACTCACGAAGCTTGACGTTACAATCATATTCGGCTTCCCAAGCTAAACGCGCTTCATTTTTGTAACGCTCATGCGATCCAGATGTGGAGTGTCCTTGTGGTTGTGTTAATTCTTGAACGTGAATTAAAACAGGAACGTGTTCTTTACGCGCCACTTCAGATGCCTTTTGGTAGGTTTCAATTAAAGCTGGATAATCCCAACCCATAACACGTAAAATTTCAAAACCTTTTTGATCTTTTTCACGTTGGAAACCTTTTAAGATTTCTGAAATGTTTTCTTTGGTCGTTTGGTGTCTGGCGTGAACCGAAATACCGTATTCATCATCCCAAACACTCATCACCATGGGTACTTGTAAAACACCAGCCGCATTAATGGTTTCAAAAAACAAGCCTTCACTGGTGCTCGCATTTCCGATGGTTCCCCAAGCTACTTCATGACCATCGTTAGAAAAATTGGTGGTATCAATACCTTTTACTTGTCTGTATATTTTTGATGCTTGCGCTAATCCTAATAAGCGTGGCATTTGTCCAGCAGTAGGCGAAATATCAGCACTGGAATTTTTCTGTTCCATCAGGTTTTTCCAGTTCCCATTTTCGTCCAAACTCTGCGTTGCAAAGTGCCCACCCATTTGGCGTCCTGCAGACATCGGTTCTTCTTTTAAATCCGTATTTCCATAAAGTCCTGCAAAAAACTGCTCAATATTTAAAGCGCCAATAGCCATCATAAAGGTTTGATCGCGATAATATCCTGAACGGAAATCACCATTTTTAAAGGCTTTAGCCATGGCTAACTGCGGTATTTCCTTACCATCGCCAAAAATTCCGAATTTTGCTTTACCTGTAAGCACTTCACGACGACCTAATAAACTACACTCACGTGAGGTAACTGCTAGGTTGTAATCGTTTAAAACTTCGGTTTTAAAATCTTCAAATGATAGGTCTTTATTTACTTCAGGAGTTGCTTTCATAAGTGACTAGGTATTTTTGCAAAGGTAGTTATTATAAGTAAGATTTACAATGCGGAAATTTGTTATAAAAATGTAAAATTATTAGTTAAATAGCTTTTTTGTTGTGAAATAACTAAAATAAAGTGTATTTAGGCAATTCTGTTACAGATACTGTATTGAAGAATAAGATTTTTACCAAATATTTGGTTTAATACCAACGCCTTGTAAACAATCCTAACAAGGTTTTAAAATCTAATGTTACAATAAACCTGATTTTTTCGGCATATTGTGGTTGTGCTACTTCCCAACCTAAATTGGAATATACTGGAAAATACAATTCAAAATAATCTTCAATTAGACTAACGCGAATACCAGTATCATACAATACTTGAATATCGTTGTTGTGGTTTTTAACCAAACCAACATCACCATAAGCCAAAATGTATTTCCAAAGGGTCATACTTCCGTTTAAGGTGGTAATCCATTGGTTGGCAAAAGCTGGCTCTAATTGTGATTTAAAACCACCTTCAGCTATAATTAATTGTTGACTAAATAACCCATCACTTTCGGAACGACCGTAATAATTATAATCAAACAAATAATCGGTTGGTCTATCAAGCGCAAAGCTGAAATAGTCCGAATCTTGGTAGGTTTTGTTGTATAGGAAAATACCAGCAAAGAAACGTAAACTATATTGTCGGTTGTTTTTGGTTAGTTTTCTGTATTCATAATTCAGCGCCACTTTACCAAATTTTTCCGAAAACTGTGTGTCTGCAAACCATGATGAATAGTTAACTAGATCTCTTTCTACATGATTATATCTTAAATTGAAAACACCGTAATTCGGTTGATTGGTTTCGGAGGTCAACAGCGCAGTTGGATCAGAATCCCGATTTATATCTATATATCGTAAGGAAATATATTGTCGTTTATTAGCACGTAGGTTGCTTTTATCTCGAAATGATAATTGAACTGCTGGTGTAAATTTTGTAACAAACAAATCTTCTGCATAGCTAGAATAACTGGCACCAATACCATAACTAATTATGAATAAATCAGAAGAATTATCAATATACTGATTATAATTCATCGAAATTGAACCTGTAAGCGATTGGGATTTTAAGCCATATTGTGGTGCTATTTTGTAATAGAAAGGTTTTCGTAATACGGTTTTATTGTACGCTTTCACACCCAAAACAATACCGTCATAAATATTATTAAATTCAACTATAGGCATTAAGAAAATCTGATTGTAATCTGGATCTTCAATATCTTTAATTAAACGTATTTGTATGGGTCTGTTAAAAAGTGCTTTAGTTAGTGTTTTGGTATTGTTTCGGACATTAAATTCGGGTACAATGAGGTCATGATTTAAAACTACTTTAGTGGTTTCTGTATCAGGAATAGTTACGGTTAGTGAATCGCGAATTGGGTCTAACCAAATTTTTGAAGTGGCTGTTTTGTCCGTAAAGGAAAACAGCGAAATAGGTACGGCAATATTACTATTGTTTTTAATGGTTACTTGAATAGAGTCATTCTTACGAATGGCTTTAGTAATCGTGTAATCCATGTATTTTTTGCTTTGGATATAATCTCCAAAAAACCAATCTAATTCTTTGGTTGTCTTCGATTTTAAAAATGACTCAAAATCGGTTGTTTTCGCTTCTTTGTTTTTATAGTTTTTTAAAAATTCTAAAATCGTAGATTCAAGTGTTTCATTCCCTAAATAATCGTCAAGATATTTTAATCCAACTCCTGCTTTGTATTTATTGGCAATATTCTCATTAAATTTTAAAAGCGAATCTTTAGTCGTAGCCAGAGGTTGATCAATATTTTGACGTGCCATATTCATGTACAGAAAACTATATTGCGCATTAAAGTCAAGCTGTGTGGCGTGGAATGATTTTATTCCCCAAATATTAGAAAGCGTTCCAGCTAGTTTCATATCTGGATAATTTTCATCCACATATTTCATTAAATAGTAAGTTTGAATGCCATCAATAAGCCATTGATCCTTTCTAGGGTTTATCAGTAGCACATTCTCTAAATAGTTATGAAGTCCTGTTTTGAGTATTTTTAATTCATATTGGAAATGATCGGGAAAAGGTCTAATAAAACTCGGTAATAAGTTTAAACCATAAATGGGACTTTTCCGATAATCAATATCTGTAATAAGTAACCGTTTATGCGGATATGTACCTAAATTCTTGTCAAGAAACTGGACAATTTTATCGTTTACAAGTGCTTTATTCATAGCACTTAAATTCTCATCATCTACATTTGAAACGATGGTAAATTTATCCGTTTCTACTTCACGATACAAAGACAGTTTATTTAAAAATAGTTTGGAGTTTACACGATTTTTTCCTGAAAACACAGCAACTTGATTATCATTAACCTGATAGTAGTCAATTTTGTCTAATTCCGATTGAATGTAATAATTTAATGGACAAATTATTTCCAATCTGATATCAGCTGGTGCCACAAACATATCATCTAAATCTTTATTGCTGCTATATTGCCAGTCGCCATTGTAAACAGCAGGTGTAATATACCAATCACGAAGATTATAATCCCCAAAAGAAGTGACACCGTAGCGCGTAAATTTATCCTTGGGTACTTGAATAATATAATTGAGCTGTAGTGTATAGGATTGGTTGGGCAGCACTGGTGACTGTAATGCTACTTTTAGTACATCAATTTGATCTTTTACACGATCAAATTTTAATTCGGAATTATTTTGGTAAATATCTGTAATAACTGAAAAGCCGCGATCTTCACTTTTTGCAAAGTGGAATTCTGTTTTAAATTCTTCTGAAAAACGCTTGGCTAAAGGCGTCGTTTTTGTTGAAAAACTATTGCTCCAATCATTTAAATAAATAGTTTCAAGAGTGTCTTTACTCGTATTGAAATACGTTATGTCTTGAGAAATTTTAATTTGATTTTTTTCCACATCAAATTCAGCCTTTATATCCATGGTATTTTGACTAAATACCAGCATGCTAAAAGAGAAAAGTATAAAACTAAATAGAAATTTAAAACTCAATGTGTTTTGATAAACTTTAAAGGTTGAACGTTTGTATTGCTGCCTACAATATAATAGATACCAGCAGATAAACTTGTTAAGGATACGTTATAAGTATACGCAGTTTTAACAGGAATGGTTTTTACCTGTTGTCCTAATGTATTGAAGATTTTTAAATGATAGGTGGCATTAGGTAATGTGTTGGTTTTTAATTTTAAGTTGTTCTGAACGATATTTGAACCGATTATCTCAAAAGGCTTTATACTAGTTGCGGTAAATTCCGGTACTGACAAGGAAGCCGATGTTGAAATATGAAGCGTAACAGGCAAATGATCGCTAAAAAAATGAAGCGCTTCACGGATTTCAAAAGAAAACAGACTACCAGCACATTCGCTGTCGATTATGGCTTGATTATAACAAGACACAATTCCGTTATTGCCATAAACTTGATAGGAATTGGGTTCATAATACAAATCTGTATTGGTTAGCATATTTTGGGATGTCATGATAAAATCAAAACGATCATCTAATCCACCAGTTGTGCCACCAAAACCTGTTTGTGTTCGGATGGATTGGGTAAATACATCCACATAATTGGTATTATTATGCCAGCTTCCAATTTTGTCTGCTGGATCTACGAAGGTTATCGGGTTTGATGTGTCTATAAGTTCTTGAAAAGCAGGTTCTGAACTGGTGTACACATTAAAATCGCCAGCCAAAATAACATTCAAATCTGTTGGCAAACTGCTTAAATAGGTTGTTAAATCTGTAACCATCTGTAAGCGATACGCTTGATTTTCAGTTCCGCTAGAGGCTTTTAAATGACAAACAATGGCATCCAAATAAATAGGGTTTTCGGCTTGATCAACTGTGTTTAACTTTAAACGGTAATGATTGAAATCTCGGTAAATTGTTGGTACGATAGTCTGGCTTTCTAAAGAGAATTTAGAACTATCATAATAAATTAAATTCTGTAAATCGTTTTGGTTACCAATCGTATCATCAGACGTGTTGAGTTGAAACGTGGCCATTTCAAAATCAGGGTTAATTCTATCTTGAATGAGTTGTAAAATATTGGTGGCTCCAGTCTCGTTATTCAACTCGCAAACCATAAAAATATCTGGCTGATAATCACTTAAAATCACTTCCAGATGCGCTAATCGATTTGGTACAGCGTTTTCTAATGGAAAATTTAATACGTTATAAAACATCGCTTTAAACGATGTTTGTGAATATATAGCTGTAATATTTAAGATGCCTAAAAGCATCAAAAATGACCATTTCTTTTTCATGTAGGAAGGTGTAATGCTTTTTTAGAAATTTGGACTTAAGTCAGATTCCTTGTAGAAACTATCCAAAATAGGAATCACTTCATCTGCAGTGTCAACCAGGTGAATTAAATCTAAATCTTCAGCACTCACATTAGCAAAACCATCTAAAACCGTCGCTCTTACCCAATCCAATAAGCCAGACCAGAAATCTGTTCCAACTAATATTATAGGGAACTTTTCAATTTTATGCGTTTGTATTAAGGTAATGGCCTCGAACAATTCATCCAAAGTTCCAAAACCACCAGGCATAACTACAAAACCTTGTGAGTATTTAACGAACATGACTTTTCTCACGAAGAAATAATCGAAATCTAAACTCTTATCTGAATCAATATATGGATTATCATGTTGCTCAAACGGTAAATCAATATTCAATCCAACCGATGTACCACCTGCAATATGTGCGCCTTTATTTCCAGCTTCCATAATACCTGGTCCACCACCTGTAATTACGCCATAACCATGCTCAACAATTTTGCTCGCAACTTCTTCAGCTAATTTGTAATATTTATGATCTGGTTTGGTTCGTGCCGATCCAAAGATAGAAACACAAGGGCCTATTTTACTTAATTTTTCATAGCCGCTTACAAATTCGCCCATGATTTTAAAAATAGCCCAGGAGTCATTTGTTTTAACTTCATTCCAACGTTTATGGTGTTGTTCTTTTCTCATTCTATATAATTTATTCTAATTTTATTTTTTGTAAGTACTTGGACAATTTAAATCCAAAAGCAAATTTAAGAGAATTCAGCACATTATTCATGCTTTATTTAAATCATTTCACTTTAAGCAAATTAGGTATTTTATTTCCTGCCTATTTTTACGAAAAAAATCATAAAAAAAAAGGCAAATCAATTTGATTTACCTTTTAAACCTTTTAAACTTTAATGTTATTTTAGTGGGCCACGACCTGAAATAAGATTATATAGTATTACAATAACGGCAATAACTAATAAAATGTGAATTAAATTACCCGTAGGCATTCCAGATACTATTCCGAAAAATCCTAAAATCCAAATGACAATGCAAATAACGGCAACGAGCCAAAGTAAACTTCTCATATTTTTTAGTTTTAATGGGTTACCCAACTAATTTACTAAATAAAAATGAGATGCTAATTACTTTAATTCCTTTTTTAGGAATTGCGCTGTATAGCTTTTCTTGTTTTTAATAATCTCTTCAGGTGTGCCTTTAGCAACAATTTCGCCACCACCTTTTCCGCCTTCG
>CBFHJN010000115.1:0-9072 GCA_965655805.1 Flavobacteriaceae bacterium | reverse complement strand
AAAAGGTGGTGCTACTTTATTTTTAACCACTTTAACACGGGTTTTATTTCCTTGAACATTGCCATCCGTATCTTTTATTTGCGTTGAACGTCTAATATCTAAACGAACCGATGCATAAAACTTAAGTGCATTACCACCTGTTGTTGTTTCAGGGTTTCCAAACATAACACCAATTTTTTCACGTAATTGGTTAATGAAAATTACCGTACAATTAGTTTTACTGATAGAAGCGGTTAGTTTCCGTAAAGCTTGCGACATTAAACGTGCATGTAATCCCATTTTGGAATCGCCCATTTCTCCTTCAATTTCACTTTTTGGTGTTAACGCAGCAACTGAATCTACCACCACAATATCAATAGCGCCAGAACGAATTAAATTATCGGCAATCTCTAAAGCTTGCTCACCATTATCAGGTTGCGAAATAATTAAATTATCTATATCTACATTCAATTTTTCAGCATAAGTTCTGTCAAAAGCATGTTCGGCATCAATAAAGGCTGCAATACCACCTGCTTTTTGTGCTTCGGCAATTGCATGCAATGTTAACGTCGTTTTACCAGAAGATTCTGGACCATATATTTCAATTACGCGACCTCGTGGATAGCCATTAACGCCTAATGCAATATCTAACCCTAAAGAACCTGATGAAATAGCATCAACATCTACAACAGCTTGATCGCTCATTTTCATAACGGTTCCCTTACCGTAAGCTTTATCTAGTTTATCTAAAGTTAGTTTTAGTGCTTTTAATTTTGCTTCTTTTTCGTTGCTCATTTCTGTATTTTTTATCTTGTGAAAGTGCTGCTAAAATACCACTCTTTTTTCACTTTACAATTTTATGACGCAACCTTTTTGTTGTTTTTGCATCTACTTAATAAAGCTGGGAAACTTTTTGATATGAGATTTATTAGAAAAATATTATTAATAGGAGAAATAGGCGTTTCAGTAACCGTATTTATAAACGGGAACTGCAAAGCCGATGGAGGTTAGCTCGGATTATTATTTTTTTGAATTAAAAAAATTTTTAATAACGAGTTAGTCTACTTAAAGCACTTTATAAACCCTTATAAAGTGCTTTTTGTTTGTGGTAAACTCAGAATCCCTCAAAAAATAGTACATTTGCCGCTCAAATAATCTGTAACCTTAAAATTAGTATAGCATGCAACTGTACAATACCTTAAGCGCTAGAGAAAGAACTGAACTTATAGAACAAGCAGGAAAAGAACGCTTGACTATTTCTTTCTACCAATACGCTAAAATTGAAAAGCCTGAAACATTTAGAGATCATCTATTTCTGACTTGGAATACATTAGACGTTCTAGGACGTATTTATGTAGCTCATGAGGGCATAAATGCCCAACTTTCTGTTCCGGCAGATAACTTTAATCAGTTTAAAAATCATTTAGATACCATTTCGTTTTTAGAGAATGTACGACTAAATATTGCTATTGAACACGATAATTTTTCGTTTTTAAAGTTGAAAGTAAAGGTGCGCGATAAAATTGTAGCCGATGGTTTAAATGATGATACCTTTGATGTAACAAACAAAGGTATTCATGTAGAAGCTGAACAATTCAATGAACTTATTGACGATCCCAATGTGGTTTTGGTGGATATGCGTAATCACTATGAAAGTGAAATCGGACACTTTATAAATGCCGTAAAGCCCGATGTAGATACCTTTAGAGAGTCTTTAGATATAATTGAAGAAGACCTAAAAGACCATAAAGAAGATAAAAAATTGGTGATGTACTGCACAGGAGGAATTCGTTGTGAAAAAGCAAGTGCTTATTACAAACACAAAGGCTTTAAAAACGTGTATCAACTGGAAGGTGGCATTATTAATTATGTCCGCCAAGTGGAAGCCCAAGGCTTGGAAAATAAATTTATTGGAAAGAATTTTGTGTTTGATGAACGCCGTTCAGAGCGTATTTCAGATCACGTTATTGCACATTGTCACCAATGTGGCGAACCTGCAGATTTGCATACCAATTGTGCCAATGATGCCTGTCACTTATTGTTTATTCAATGTGAAGCATGCAAAGAAAAAATGGAAAACTGTTGTTCAAAGCATTGTCAGGAAATCATCCAGTTAACCTTCCAGGAACAAAAAGCATTACGCAAAGGGCAAGGGAATAGTAACGATATTTTTAAAAAAGGACGCGCAGATCATTTGACTCACAAAACCGATTTGCGTAATATTTTTGAAAATTTCAAAAACACTAATTCTAAAGCCTAAATCATGCAACATATAGAATTAATGGCTCCTGCTGGAAATTTTGAGTCTTTGCAAGCTGCTTTGGACAATGGCGCCAATTCCGTTTATTTTGGTGTAGAACAGTTAAATATGCGTGCGAGAGCAACGGTTAATTTTACCATTGCCGATTTACCCGAAATTGCTAAACGTTGTGAGGCAAAAAATGTAAGAACCTATTTAACATTAAACACCATTATTTACGATCACGATTTATCCATAGTAAAAACGCTTTTAAAGCAAGCCAAGGAAGCTAGAATTACAGCGGTTATTGCCATGGATCAAGCGGTTATTGCATCGGCAAGAGAGATTGGGATGGAAGTGCATATTTCTACGCAATTAAACATCACTAATATTGAAACGGTTAAATTTTATAGCCTATTTGCAGACACTATGGTGTTGAGTCGTGAGTTAAGTTTACGCCAAGTAAAAAAAATTACGGAACAGATAGAAAAAGACCAAATAAAAGGGCCTTCAGGTAGATTGGTTGAAATAGAAATTTTTGGTCATGGCGCGCTTTGTATGGCAGTTTCTGGAAAATGTTATATGAGTTTGCATTCGCATAACTCTTCAGCAAATAGAGGTGCTTGCAAACAAAATTGCAGAAAGAAATATACTGTTATCGACCAAGAAACTGGTTTTGAAATGGAGTTGGATAACGAATACATTATGTCTCCAAAAGATTTATGTACCATTGATTTTTTAGACGAGATAGTAGATGCTGGTATTACCGTTTTAAAAATTGAAGGTCGAGGCAGAGCACCAGAATATGTAGCCAAAGTTATTAAATGTTATCGCGATGCTATAGATAGTCTAGCGAATAAAACATATAGCAAAGAAAAGGTTATTTCTTGGATGCAAGAATTAGAGAAGGTCTATAATCGTGGCTTTTGGAGTGGTTATTATTTAGGGCAAAAATTAGGCGAATGGAGTACGGGATCCGGATCACATGCCACACAAAAGAAAGTCTATTTAGGAAAAGGCACACACTTTTATCCGAAGGCTAAAATAGGCGAATTTAAAATTGAAGCCTTTGATATTACCGTTGGAGACACCATATTAATTACTGGTCCAACAACTGGAGCTAAAGAAATGGAAGTAACAGATTTAATGGTAAATGATGAGAAATTGGCCAAAGGTTCTAAAGGCGATTTGGTAACCATTCCTATAGCTTTCAGAATTAGACCCTCAGATAAATTGTATAAAATTGTTGAAAATAAAGTAGAAGCCTAATGGTTATTGTTACCTTACAGCGCAACAAGTGTATAGGCTGTAATTATTGTGTGGAAATGGCTCCAAACCAGTTTCAAATGTCGAAAAAAGATGGAAAAACCGTCTTGTTACATAGCAATGATAAGAAAGGGTTTTTTACTCTAAAATCTAAAGATTTTGGTATTTTAGAAGCGTGTGAGAATGCATCAAAAGCCTGTCCTGTTAACATTATTAGCGTGAAAATAAATTGATTAATTGTCTCTAAAAATGAACGTTTACAAGCTGCTTAAATTAAACCGAAAAATAAAAAGTCATAGAATTAAATTTCTAGGGCTTTATTTGCTGCATACGTTTAATCAACGCTACTTGGCAGTTAATTTAGATCCGGTTATGGCTTGTAACCTGCGTTGCAAAATGTGTTATTTTACTGATGCCGACTATGTAAAGACCCTAAAAGGACAGTTTAAAGAAGATGAACTGGAGCAAGTGGCGAAAACCATTTTTAAACGCGCATTAAAACTTCAAATTGGTTGTGGTACCGAACCGACTTTATACAAAGACTTGGTGAAGGTTGTTGAATTGGGCAAAGCTTATAACGTGCCATATATTTCAATAACTACCAATGCCAATTTATTAGATGAAGAAAAAATTGAAGCCCTTTTAAAAGCTGGTTTAAACGAATTTACCATTTCGCTTCATGGTGTTCATAAAGAAAGCTATGAAAATTTCATGAAAAAAGGCAGTTATGAAAAATTTCAAAATGCCTTTAATGCGTTTCAGAAATTAAAAAGCAAATATCAATTTGAGGTCCGAATTAATTATACCTTCAATAAAGATAATTTTTACGAGTTAACAGATCTTTTTAATCATTTTAGTGGGAAGAGTTTTGATTTACTTCAAATTAGACCCATTAGAAAAATTGGAAACACGGAATATAATGATTTCGATTTGGAATCCATTCGGGCTGACTATCCACAAGTAATCAAGGAAATTAGAGCGAATTGCAAAGCCAATAACATTACACTTTTAGCATCCAATGACATTCCAAAAGAATCTGAATTAAATAATTCCAGTTTGATTTTCGACTATACGTTTTGCTATGTGTCACCTCAAAGCTTTTGGAAAGAAGGCTTCGATTATAAAAATGAAACCTTCAATCAATATTCCAAAAGAATTGGTTGGCGCAAGCAGTTATTAGCGAACGTTTTTAAATCTGAAAAAGAACTAAAATCGCTTTCTAATAGATTAAACTACGAGGTGGAATTTAATTAACAATCTGTTACTCCTTTATAATTTTAAGCGTTTTTTTCTGATTAGAATAGCCTTCAAGCATTAAAAAATACATACCACTAGCATAATCCGAAATATTTACTTGCTTTATATCATTGGATGTATTGATAGTTTGAATTGTTTTGCCTTGTAAATCAACTATAACAGCTTTTTTTATGGGTTGACTGGATGAAATATTCAGGAAATCTTTGGTTGGATTAGGATATACTGAAACAGATTGAAAATCATTTTCATCGACACCCAAAGTTTGAATAGTAAAAAAATGTGTTTCGGTTTGCCCTTCGTACGTAACTATCCATTTCCATTCACCTATCATATCAAAATTATTAAAATACCAATAATAGTACCAAGAGGAACTTGTGGCTGTTGTGTTAAAAGCGGAGTTGTAAAACACAGAGTTATTAGGTCTCAAAATTTGCACACTTAAATTTGTGCCTGCAACTTGATCCCTTAAAAATGCGGTTAAATAAATGGTGTCTCCTAATTCAAATGATGTGCTTTCATAAGTGGTTTCAGTTGTAGGACATGTTGGAAATACAATGGGATTTGCCGTATGTGTTAATGCTGCATTAATGTTTGGATTGCTATACGGTTTTTGTGACAACCACCAAGAATCAACATTCATCCCATTACAATTGCCATAATAAGGGTCCACAAGTTGCGTATAACTATTATCAGTATATACCTCAAAATGTAAATGTGGTCCAGTAGAGTTTCCTGAACTACCTACAACTCCTAAAACCTCTCCAACAGCTACCATATCACCAATATTTTTTGTAGTAACTGATCCGTTTTTCATGTGGCCATACCAAGCAACACTTCCATCGCTATGTTGCACATAAACCGCGTTCCAAACATTGTTGTTAAAGCTACAGCTTCTATCAAATTGTCCATCGCCTTTATCTATAATTTGCCCTGCCGCTGCCGCAATTATTTCCGTTTGCGAATCATCCATCTGCTTCCACGTAAAAGGCCACAAATAAATATCCAATCCTTGATGATTATAGCCTGAAGTAGCATCATAAGTTGCAGAGCCACAATTATAATCTAACAACTGATTAGGAAAGGCCGCATTATGATCTACATAATTCGAAATGGCCCAAGTGTCATTATAATCAAAACCAGCAGCTTGCTGAATTGGCCAACTAAATAAAGCATGACCTCCAGCCTTATTCGCTTCGCTAAAAGCAAGTTTATTTTGTTGTTTTAAAAGCTGCACATTTTTTTGTAACTGAATTTTTATCTGTTCGCGTTGTTCAAAAGTTAAGCATGGCGTGTTTTCAGGATTAAATTTGAATTCGCCTCCACCGACTTTAGATTCAGTAGATTGTCCATAACTAAATGCCATAAAAAAAACGGCAAAAAATAAGAATGTAATTTTAGATTTCATAACTAGAGTGTATTTGATTTATAGTATCATCGAAAAAAAATAAAATTGTGAGCATTTATAGGACATTAATTTCACATGTGTTAGTTTTTATATTAAAAATAGAAAATAACCATCTAATAATCAAATAATTGAGTGTGTACTCTTGTTTTTTAAGGTGACCATAGCATATTTTATTTAACTTAATAAATAATCTTATCTTTACATCTTTAAAAAGGATTACTAATCGTCTTCTGAAAACTACTGCGTTTCAGAATCTATATATAAATAATATGAGTTGTAACACTTGCTCAACAGGCAAAGATGGCCAACCAAAGGGCTGTAAGAATAATGGCACTTGTGGTACCGATAGTTGTAATAAGTTAACCGTATTTGATTGGCTTGCCAACATGACACTTCCCAATGGTTCTGAACCGTTTAATTGGGTTGAGGTTCGTTTTAAAAATGGCCGAAAAGAGTATTATAAAAACACCGAAAATTTAACATTAAGCATAGGCGATATTGTGGCAACACAAGCGGAATATGGTCATGATATTGGTATGGTAACCCTAACAGGCGAGCTCGTGCGCGTTCAAATGAAGCGTAAAAAAGTTTCATTGAATAATCCAGATTTTTTCAAAATATACCGAAAAGCTTCTCAAAAAGATATTGATATTTGGAGTGATGCGCGCGATTTAGAAGAGCCTATGAAAGTAAAAGCGCGTCAATTTGCTATCGATTTGAAATTGCAAATGAAAATTTCGGATATCGAATACCAAGGTGATGCTAGTAAAGCAACGTTTTACTACACAGCAGAAGAACGTGTAGATTTTAGAGAGTTGATAAAATTATTCGCCAAAGAATTTAAAACCCGAATTGAAATGAAGCAAGTTGGTTTCCGCCAAGAAGCTTCACGATTAGGTGGCATTGGATCGTGTGGTCGTGAGCTATGTTGTTCAACCTGGTTAACTGATTTTCGTTCGGTAAGTACATCAGCGGCTCGTTATCAGCAATTGTCATTAAATCCGCTAAAACTAGCTGGACAATGTGGAAAACTGAAGTGCTGTTTAAATTATGAGTTGGATACCTATCTGGATGCACTTAAAGAATTTCCGAAAACCGAAGTTAAGCTTTATACTGAAAAAGGAACAGCAGTTTGCCAAAAAACAGATATTTTTAAAGGGCATATGTGGTATGCTTATGAAGGCGAATGGATGAATTGGCACTTAATTACAACAGCTCAAGCCAACGACATTATTGAACTTAATAAGCAAAGGAAGAAGCCAGCAAGTCTAGAAGAATACGCTGTTGAACTACTTCAGGATACTAAAAGGGAATATGAAAACGTTGTTGGTCAAGATAGTTTAACACGTTTTGATGGTCCAAAACGTAATAAAAAACGTAAAAGTAATAATAAGAAAGGTAAAAGACCTCAAAACAAGGCGAATGCAGCAAATAAGCCTGTTGATGCTAAAGGAGGGAATAAGCCAAAACCTAGAAATAAACCGAACCCAAGGCATAAACCGAATCCAAGAAAAGAAACGGTTAATAAAGAGGCGAATCCGAATGCGAAAACAGGAGATAAAAAACCTAATAAATCAAATCCAAGAAAACGCAAGCCACAAGGAAAAAAGAATGATTCCAATGATGCAACCTAAATATTTTTTAATCGCCATTCTAGCATTTTTTGCATTTACAGCATGCGATTCTAATCGGGTTTATGATACCTACCAATCGGTTCCAAATCAATGGCATAAAGATTCTGTGGTACAATTTAAATTTCAGGCGCCAGACTCTATAAACCCTTACAATTTGTTTGTAAACTTGCGTAATAACAATGATTATCGGTTTAATAATCTATATTTAATCGTAGAAATGGATTTCCCAAATGGTAAAGTCATCAAGGATACCTTGCAGTATAAAATGGCAAAACCTAATGGTGAATTATTAGGTTCGGGTTTCACGGATGTTAAAGAAAGTAAACTCTGGTATAAGGAAGGTGTTATTTTTAGTGAATCTGGCGAATATCAAATAAAAATTCAACAAGCCATGCGTGAAAATGGCAAGGTAAATGGTGTTATAAATTTAGAGGGTATTTCTGAAGTTGGATTTCGGATTGAAAACCCAATAATGCCTCAATAAAATTATCTTTAAAAAACTAGTTTATTCATACAATGGCGAAACAAACAAAAGCAAAAAAACAAGCAAATACTTCTAATAATTTTCAACGTTATGTGCGTTGGTTTTGGATGCTATTTTTAGGAGGTGTTTTATCTGTTGTTATGTTATTTCTGTTAGCATCTTGGGGTGTTTTTGGTGAACTTCCAGACTATACCGTTTTAGAAAACCCAAAAACGAATTTAGCAACCGAAATTATTTCATCGGACTCAAAAACACTTGGAAAATTTTATTTTAATGATAACCGCACACCAGTTAGTTTTGATGAGTTACCACAACATTTAGTAGATGCATTAGTAGCTACTGAAGATGCGCGTTTTTATGAGCATTCTGGAATTGATGCACGAGGAACTTTAAGGGCCATTGTCTATCTAGGTGGTAAAGGAGGCGCTAGTACCATTTCGCAGCAATTAGCAAGACAATTGTTTGTAGGTGTACGTTCCAAAGGTTTGGACAAATACACGCAAAAAGTGAAAGAGTGGATTATTGCTACAAAATTGGAGCGTCAATACACCAAAGAAGAAATTATTGCCATGTATTTCAATATTTACGATTTTGGTAATAATGCCGATGGTATTCGGTCTGCAGCTAGTATTTATTTCGATAAAGAACCGCATGAACTAGATGTGAAAGAATCGGCTATGTTGGTTGGTATGTTTAAAAATTCATCTTTATACAATCCTAGATCACATAAAAATCCAATTGGTACAAGAAACCGTCGAAATGTGGTTTTAGATCAATTAGAAAAGTATGGTTATATTTCAGAGCCTAT
>CBFHJN010000114.1:0-9244 GCA_965655805.1 Flavobacteriaceae bacterium | reverse complement strand
AAAACGTTATGGCATTCAGATACTTACAAGCCAAAAAGAAACTCTGGTGGAACGCATTAAACATACCATTGATGAAATGCTTAATAATACGGATTTAAGAACAGTAAAAGTTTCTAGTCATTTAGCCGATACTTTAAACTATTCATATGCACACCTGTCTACGGTTTTTTCGGAAAGCACCTATACGTCCATTGAAAACTATATGATACTTAAAAAAGTAGATTTAGTTAAGCAACGCATGCGCAATACCAATTTAACCTTAACCGAAATAGCCTATCAATTAGATTATAGTAGTGTGGCACATTTATCTGGACAATTTAAAAAAACAACCGGCTTAACACCGAGTGTTTTTCAACGTATTATGAAAAATAGAAATCATTAAAAAGTATAAATTAACTTATGAGTGATATGTTTTTAAACATTGCTTTGGCAGATGATGATGAAGATGACAGATTGTTATTCAGTGAAGCTATTGAAGAAATTGATATGCGTACCAAATTATCACTTTTTAATCATGGGCAAGAACTCATGGATTATTTAACTTTACCAAATACCATTTTGCCGAGTTTAATATTTTTAGATTTAAACATGCCTATTAAAAACGGAAAACAATGTTTAATTGAAATACGAAACAACCCTAAGTTAAAAGATTTGTGTATTGCCATTTATTCTACATCATCGTCCGAGAAGGATGTGGAAGATACTTTTTTAAATGGAGCAAATATTTATGTAAATAAGCCCAATAACTTTAGTAAATTGCGAGAAGTGGTTGAGAAAGTACTACAACTGAATTGGCAATATCATACATCCAATTTAAATAAGGACACCTTTCTTTTCCGTATTTAATTTTTATGGATTTTAAAAACGTTTATACCTCTTCCAAAACTTATATTGTATTAACGGTTGTTGCTTTTGCTTTATTAATTTTCACAACAAGTACAGCTTATAAGCAGGTTATGCGTATGCAGCAATCTGCAGAAATGGTATCACATTCTTTACAGGTTTATAATACTATTAGCTTACTAACGGCACACTTTACCAAAGCCGATTCGGAAGAATTTAAAGACATACTTTTAAAACCTGGTAAGAGCGATTTTACCTTTGAAAATTATCGCGAAGAAGGTCTTATTATTATAGATAGTCTATCCAATTTAAGTAGTGATAACCCATTGCAAATCAATCGTTTAAATCAAATTAAAATACTGCTAAACGATTTATACACGCAGCTTCAAGATATAGATGCGGAAACTTTAGACGAAAACCAAATAAGTCTTAAATATAAAGATGCGCAGAAATCCATTATTGGCATCACATTATATCAAATAAGAAATATTAAGAATGATATGCTGGCTGAAGAACAGCGACTCATGCAAATTAGGAGTAAGGCCTACGCTTCACATAAAACTTTAGCGCCAGTTACCTTATTAACATTGGGCTTTCTAGCGTTAACTGTTTTTATTCTTTCATTTTTAAGAATTTATAGAAATAAACTACGCATTAGACAATCTGAAAATTTCCTTAAAAATGTATTAGGCACGACTGATAATGTTGTTAATTATTACGAACCCTTATATAATGATGAACAAGAGATTATAGATTTCGAAATCATTTATGCAAACGCTTGTAATAGGGATTATTTTGGTATCGAGCCTGATGATATGTTGGGAAAACGTGTTTTAGAAGTTTTTCCCACATTAAAGGATAATGGTGGTCTGGAAAATTTGAAATTAAGCTTTAATAACAGTGAAAAAGTTAAATATGAAAACGAGCTCATTATGAATAATGAGACCATGCATTTTCAAACCTTAATTACACCACTGTCAGATGGTGTTTTAATAACAGCCAGAAATATTACTGCCGAAGAAAAAGCAAAATCCACACAATTAAAACTTAAAAAGCGATTAGAAAATCAGAATTTAAAGTTATTGGATAATCGTGCTTTGCTAGCTAATATTTTTAAGAGTATATCGCACGTAGTGATGCACTTAAAAAGTGTTCGGAATGAAGAAAATCAGATTATAGATTTCAAAATTGTTTTTGTAAACGATCGAATTAATCCAATTACAGGCGATATTCCTGAAGAAATAAAAAACCGAAGGGTTTCAGAAGTGTATCCTGATATTTATAGCAGTGGTGTTTTTAACAACCTAGTCCAAGCTTTAGAGAACAAAAAATCAGTTGAATACGAAGTACCATATGACCGTAATAATATGAAAATGTGGTTTAAGGCAACCGCTATTAAGTTGGGTGATGGCATAACCGTAACCATGCGCGAAATAACGCAAGAAAAGAAGAAATCTGAAGAGTTATATAGCTTGAATGAGCAACTATCCATTAGGAATTCCATATTGTCAGATGCCGAAAGTATTGCTAAAATTGGAAGTTATTTGTGGTATATGGATACGGATACAAGTGAATTATCAGATAATTTCTATCGAATTTTAGGTTACGAACCCAATGAGTT
This sequence comes from Flavobacteriaceae bacterium, assembly GCA_965655805.1. Lineage (GTDB taxonomy): Bacteria > Bacteroidota > Bacteroidia > Flavobacteriales > Flavobacteriaceae > Algorimicrobium. The sequence goes on along the minus strand of CBFHJN010000114.1, from coordinate 6,780 downwards.
TATATCCACATCGCAAAAATATAGAGATTTCATTCACCCCGACGATTTGCAACAATATGATATTAGGACTAAAGAAACCTTTGAAGGTATAGATTCAGATGAATTTATCTATCGTATTATTACCAAAGATGGGCAAACAAAACATATTAAAACTAATGGTCAATTTTTAGATAAAAATGGTCGGTCAGTTATGATTGGTGTGGTGCAAGATGTCACGCAAAATATAAATTCAGCTGAAAATTTACGCAAAAGTAATTTAGATTTAAAACGAAGTAATGCCGAATTGGAATCCTTTAATCGTGTTGCAAGCCATGACTTACAAGAACCATTGCGAAAAATTCAATTGTTTGTTTCCAGGATTGAAGACATGGAAGGATCATCATTTTCAGAAAGGGGTAAAAACTATTTTGAAAAAGTAAAAAATGCAGCTAATCGTATGCAACATTTAATTCAAAATCTGTTAGCCTACTCCAGAATTGATAGTAGTAATTCCCATTTAGAGCAAATAAATTTAAATGATGTTTTAGTTAAGGTACAAGAAGATTTAACGGCAAGTATAAAATTAAACCAAGCGAAAGTATTCATTGATAATCTTCCAGAAATCAATGGTATATTCTTTCAAATGGAACAACTGTTTGCTAATTTAATATCCAATTCACTTAAGTATAAAAGCTTGACAGATACGCCTGAATTACATATTACCGCAGAACAAGTGCTTGCAGCCAATTTACCAATAGCTTTTAAAACCGTCAGTGCACAATATCATAAAATTACGGTATCAGATAATGGTATTGGTTTTGAGTCTAAATACGCTGAAAAGATTTTTGAAGTGTTTCAGCGCTTACATCAAAAAACAGAATATTCCGGAACCGGAATTGGTTTAGCTATCTGCAAAAAAATAGTTGAAAATCATAATGGTTATATTTATGCCATTGGAAAACCAGGAAAAGGCACGGAGTTCATCATCTTTTTACCTGCATAAAAATAGTTATTTATAAGTTTTCTGATAACTTATAAAACGTATTACATTTATAATTTATATTAGTTCTTCACGTAGTTAAAGGTTTTAATCGTCTTAAAATCAGTGTATTTGATGTCAATCTAACAATTGTATAACACAATACGAAAATTGTGTAACAGAAAAAGGTCCAACTTAATCGATCTTTGAAATATCATTAAAACGGTCTTTTTGTATTCCGTTAAAATGATTCAAAACACTAAAGATTTACTAATTTAAATTCCGACCTTATGAAAACTGCCTATTTAGAAGCCAAAACAATTAAAGCCACATTTCACCAATTACAAAACACTTTTGGAGGTGAATTGACTATGGAATTTAACGAGCATATTTTAGCAGTTGACTGCGAATTAGGAAAAGGAATTATAAAGGGTGTGCCATTAAAAGGAGGCATTACCTATCTGGAATTTGATATGACTTTCAATCATGATTTTGTTTTATCCATTAATACACCAGACAAAAATCCAATTTATTTCACCTATTGCTCTAAAGGACAATTGGCTCATAGTTTTGGAGAAGCAGGAGAGAAACGTTTTTTGGAAAGTTTTCAAACAGGTATTTTAACTAGTCGTCAGGCGGAAGAAAATTTATTGTATTTTAAAAAAGACGAACAACTGAAAACAACACTTATTTCAGTACAAACCACAGGCGTTAAGAATGAAGCTAATCAAACGGATTCGGAAGATTTGAAATACAAGCTTCACGAAACCTTTTTCAGTAATTATGATAACGATAATTTCGTATACATAGGATCTCATAATTTAAAGATCTCTGAAAAAATTGAACAATTAAATGCCATCTCACAAAAAGGATTGGTACGAAGTCTTTTAGTTCAAGGTTTGGTGCATGTTATTCTTGCATTGGAAATTCAACAACATTCAGACGATTTATTAAAAGGAAATCAAAAAACAGGCTCTTTAACTGCCACTGAAATGGAAACAATTAAAGAAGTCTCTCGTTTTGTAAATGACAATTCAGAAATGCAAATTACCATTACAGATTTATATGGAAAATTCGGTTTATCACCTTCAAAACTTCAAGAAGGATTTAAATTAATGCATGGTCATACGGTTACCGAATATATTAGAGAGGTTCGTATTAAAAAAGCAGAAGATTTATTGAAAAATACAGACATGAATATTTCGCAAGTGGTTTACACCATTGGTTTAACTAGTAGAAGTTATTTCTCTAAAATATTTAAAGAAAAATATAACTGCAGTCCTAAAGATTACAAGTTTGCACAACGCGATATGGCCATTTCAGCCTAATAACTATTCATATGAAATTCCTTAACAATTTTGTAAATGTAATGTGTTGGTAATAGAAAGGGCACTGTATTTTTTTCAAAACGAAAAACTAATTTAAAACCTATATATTATGATACGCAATTATAAAAGTTGTATTGAAGCGTGTCAACAATGTTTCATTGACTGTCAACATTGTTTAACGCAAATGTCTCCAATGGAAAGCCATAATAGCTGTCCTAATTGCTGTGCGCAATGTATAGAAGCCTGTTTAATTTGTATTAAATTCATGGTTTCTGATAGTCCATTTGTTAAGGAATATTGTCGTCTTTGTGCCGAAATATGCGAATGGTGCGCCAAGCAATGCCAACAACATGATCATAAACATTGCCAAGTTTGTGCGGCATCCTGTTTAGCATGTGCTGAAGCTTGTAGAGCGCACGCAGCTTAAAATGAATAATTAATTTTTAAAATGAACATGTATTATGAGTACTCAAAACTATACGAAAGATAAAAACGGATTAGATAAAATGCGCGCTTTAATTGATGCGCCAAAGGTTGTTATGCTAGCCACACAACTCAATAAAACACCATTTTCCGTGTGTCCAATGACCTTGCAACAAATGGATGAGAAAGGCGATTTATGGTTTTTTACATCAAAGACTAGTGGGCACTTTACAGACATTCAAAAAGATAATCGGGTTCAAATTTTATATACAGATGAAGCAAATCATAAATATATTTCTATTTATGGTAACGCAACCCATATTATTGATGGTAAAAAAGTAGATGAACTTTGGAGTCCAGTTTTAAACACTTGGTTTGAAGGGAAAGATGACTCTAATATAGCATTACTAAACATCAATATGGAAAATGCCTATTATTGGGATACGATACAGAATAAACTGGTATCGTTCTTTAAGATTGTTGAAGGTTCTATTACAGAAAACACACCAGATTTAGGCAACAAAGGACATATAAACCTTCAAAATCATTAATATAGATATGATTAATTAATCCTGAAGGCAGAAAAGCTCAACATTTAGTTGAGCTTTTTTATTTTTGCAATATTCATTCTACTATTTAAAAGCTTTAAAACCACTTAAAATATAGTCCTGAAGCAACAACTGCTGCTACTAAAACGATTAAGGCTACAATTACAAAGGTTGCTGTAAAGGTTGTTTTTTTATCATCTTGCAATAAATAATCTTCTCTTTCTGAATCTTCATCTTTTACTACTGGCATAATTTTAATTTTTAAAGGTTAATATATACGGTTTTCTTATTTACGAATTCATGGATGCCTTCTACAGATAATTCACGTCCATAACCGGAAGCTTTAGTTCCACCAAAAGGCAATCTTGGATCCGATTTAACCATCTGATTAATGAAAAATGCACCATCAGGAATTTGGCTAACTTCATGTTTTGCGGCTTCGGTATTTTTAGTGAAAATCATACTACCTAAACCAAATTTAGAGTTTATAGCCATTTCATAGGCTTGTTCTACATTTTTTACTTTAATAATGGCAGCAACAGGACCAAAGGTTTCATTATCAAAAACAGGCATACCTGGTTTGACGTGTGTTAGAATGGTAGGCTCAAAAAAGGCTTTGTCTTTTTTATTTCCTATAAGAACTTTAGCGCCTTTTTTAACGGATTCGTCTATTTGGTTTTGAAGCGTTTCTGCTAAATCTTCTCTAGCCAAAACACTCAATTCGGTATCGTCCTGAAGTGGATTGCCAATTTTAATAGCTGAAATTTTAGATGTAAATTTCTCTAAAAACTCATCATAAATAGATGCTTCCACAATAAAGCGTTTCGCTGCAATACAACTTTGACCTGTATTTTGCATTCTAGCATTTACCATGGTGTTTAAATTTGCATCTAAATCGGCATCACCTAAAACAATGCAAGCATTATTACCACCTAATTCCAACACTGTTTTTTTGAGGTTTTTTCCTGCCAATTCTGCAATATGTCTTCCAGCTTTTTCACTTCCAGTTAGGGAAACCGCTTGAATTCGGTTATCAGCAATAATCGTTTCTATTTGATCATGATCTACCATTAAGGTTTGAAAACAGCCTTTTGGAAAACCACTATCTTCAAACAGTTCTTGAATGGCCAAAGCGCAACCTGAAACATTAGATGCATGCTTAAGCAATGCCGTATTTCCAGCGGTTATGGTCGGAACGGCAAAACGTAAAACTTGCCAAAACGGATAATTCCAAGGCATAATACCTAAAATACAACCCAAAGGGTCATAGCTAATAAAACTTTCTGAAGCATCAGTTTCTATAAGTTCATCCGCTAAAAAATCCTCGGCATTAGTAATATAAAAGTCTGTTAAAAGCGCACACTTTTCAATTTCAGCTATGCTTTGTGAAATTGGTTTTCCCATTTCTTTCGTCATTAATTCTGCATAATGCTGTTTATTCTTAATCAGATTTTCGGTTAATTGCTTAAACAATTCGGTACGTTCTGATATTTCTGTTGTTCGCCATTCCTTAAACGTTTGATCCGCTACATTTAAGTAGCGTTCCACGGTGTCATCAGAAAATAGCGTGTAGCTTTCCAATGCTTTTCCATTGTAAGGATTTATGGTTTTTATTTTTTTAGACATATAGTTTATGTTTAGACTGTCAATGTAATTATTCAACGCATTTGAGCTTAACGTATACCATAAAACAATTAACCCGATACATCATTTTGTTTTACGTCAATAATTATATGCTTAGCGTTAATGCAAACGCCTTGTTATCATGATATTTGGAGTATTAAATTATTGTTTAACAAATTAATAAATATATATCATGACAAATAACGGAAGTACAGGATTAGGAATTTTAGCTGGAGCAGCTATAGGAGCAGTATTAGGAATTTTATTTGCGCCAGACAAAGGTAGCGCAACAAGACAACGTATTGCAGATGAGGCCGAAGCACAAAAAGCGCGATTAGCATCATCGGCAGCCGATTTACGTGAGCGCGTAGCGTCATCAGTAAGTACTGGACAGCATAATTTAGAAGATCGTGTCGAATCTTTAGTAACTGATGCAAGTTATAAAGCTGAAGACGTTATTACAACGCTTGAAGCCAAACTAAAAGACTTAAAGGCGAAGAATAAGAAACTTCAAAAATCGTAATAGGCTATGAATGTTTTTGAATCTATAGGAGAAAAAGCAGACAGAGCCACAGAAATTGGTGAGGCGTATTTAAAAACCTCTCACCAATTTTTTAAACTTAAGTTGTTTCAACAATTGGCCTTTTCGGTCAGCATGGTTGCAAAGCTTATTTTCATTGGATCCTTCATTATTTTAGGAATTATTTTTGGAGCAGTAGCTGGTGCCATTAGTTTAGGTAAACTTTTTAATAGTTTACCACTTGGCTATTTAACAGTTGCAGGTATATTTTTCTTATTAGGCTTTCTGCTATTTGCCACAAGGAAAACAATTAATAGATACGTTTTAGAAAAAATGAGTCTGAAGTTTTTCTCGGAAGACGATTAGAAGAAATTGAATATAGATGATTATTTATACCGTAATCATAACAAGAAATACAGCAAACTATGAAACCACATTACACTAATTTTGATGATCTTGAAACTGAAATTAAACAGTTAAGTTTAGAACGACAGATTGCTTGGGAAGAATTAAAACTGCTTAAAACAGAAATCAAGGATGACTTCAGACCATATAACTGGATTGAACCTATAATTAAGGGTGCCAGTAAATATGGTGTGTTTATGTTGTTTAGAAAACTATTTTCAAGATAGCATCCAAATAGAATTTTAACATTATTAATTATCACCAAAAACCTATAACCATGAATATTTTTGAAGCCATACGAGAAGATCACGATATACAACGTGAATTATTAGACAAATTAGTTCAAACTTCAGGAGACACCAAAACGCGAGACACCATATTTAAACAAGTAAAAAAACAACTTGAAGTACATGCAGATGCTGAAGAACGTCATTTTTACAAACCATTAATTAGTAATGATATGATGCAAGAACATGCTAGACATGGCATTGCGGAACATCATGAAATTGATGAGCTCATTGAACAATTAGAAGATACTGAACGCGATGCATCATCCTGGTTAAAAATAGCCAAAGATTTAAAACATAAAGTGGAACATCATTTAGAAGATGAGGAACACAGCTTTTTCCAATTAGCAGGAAAAGTGTTTAGTGAAAACCAGAAGGAAACTTTAGCTACATCCTACCAGAGTTACATGAAAAATCATCTGTAATCTATAAAAATATTAGTTTCTATTTATTGAGTCAATGTTCATGTTTTTCAGATTAATGTAAACGCAGGTTTAAACGTAATTTTAAGGTATACTATTACATATTTAATTTTGTAATATTTAGATGTAAAAGAGAAACATCGAAAAATAAATAATTTAACAATAAAAATAGACTATTATGAATCCATACACAAAAGAAGTAGGTAGCAAGTTAAATGCGCTATTAGAGAAAAATTATGATGCTGAAAAAGGATATAAAAAAGCTG
>CBFHJN010000113.1:0-9309 GCA_965655805.1 Flavobacteriaceae bacterium | reverse complement strand
CAGGATGAGTAGCTAAAAAGGTTATTATCTTTTCTTGAAGTGTTCCTCCTGTTAGCGTGAGTGGCTCATTGGTAGGGAATTTAATAAATTCTGGAACTCCAGATTGCGCGTTAATTGTAATTAAAGCTTGTGTTTGAACTTGCAGGTCATTAATAGCTTTTTGTTGATTTTGGGCTAATAGTACACTGCTAATTAAAACACAAACTACTAATAAATAGTTTGTTTTTTTCATAGCTATTTTTTTTGAGAATGCTACGAAGATACTGTTTTGAATAAAAAAAAACCTAAAATGACAAACATTTTAGGTTTTTATATTTTACACAAGGTGTTTATTTAGAACATCTCACGTCCTGAAAAATGAAAAGCACCTTCAATTGCTGCATTTTCATCACTATCACTTCCATGAACAGCATTTTCACCCATAGAGGTTGCATATAATTTGCGAATAGTCCCTTCGGCTGCATCAGCTGGATTTGTAGCACCAATTAAGGTTCTGAAATCTTCAACGGCATTATCTTTTTCTAAAATAGCCGCAACAATTGGACCACGTGTCATAAACTCAACCAATTCGCCAAAAAATGGACGTTCACTATGAACAGCATAAAACGCTTCAGCATCAGCCTGTGTCATTTGGGTTTTTTTCAACGCTACAATTCTGAATCCTGAAGCATTGATTTTTTCTAAAATTGCACCAATGTGTCCGTTTTCAACCGCATCAGGCTTAAGCATGGTAAATGTTCTATTTGTTGCCATTCTTTTGTTTAAATTTTATTTTATTAGTATAATATGTTATTGAAAAGTAGCTCAATTTCTAAAATACTTTTCTCTAAATTTCGTGCAAAAGTAATGCATTTCTTAATAAAAACCATATAAAGCATTATTAAAAAATTGTATATTCGTCGCCTATGGAAAAAGAAGCTATTACACGAATTAAACAACTCTTACAATCGCCAAAAAAAATGGTTATTGTACCACATAAAAATCCCGATGGTGATGCTATTGGATCTACTTTAGCACTTTATCATTATTTAAAAATGCATAAGCAAGACGCTATTATTATTGCACCTAATGATTATCCGGATTTTTTAAAATGGATGCCTGGTGAAGATACCATTTTAAAATACGTCACGAACACCGAAACATGTGATACTTTACTACAAGAAGCAGCTGTTATTTTTACTCTAGATTTCAATGCCTTAAACCGAACGGGTGACATGGAATTGGCTTTACAATCCAGTCGAGGTATTAAAATAATGATAGATCATCATCAACAACCTGATGATTATGCAACGTATATGTATTCCGATGTAAGCATGAGTTCCACCTGTGAAATGGTTTATAATTTCATTGCTATGCTGGATGATAAAAACTTGATAAATCAAGATATTGCCACCTGTTTGTATACAGGAATCATGACCGATACAGGCTCGTTTAGATTCGCTTCAACAACCAGTGAAACACATAAAGTTACCGCTTTCTTAATTGACAAAGGTGCCCAACCTGCAGAAATTCATAATGCAGTTATGGATGCCAATAGTTTTGAGCGTATGCAACTTTTGGGTTGCGCATTGACTAATTTAAAGGTGATTCCCGAATTTAGAACGGCTTATATTACGCTTTCTCAAGACGAACTGAATCAATTTAATTACAAAAAAGGCGATACCGAAGGGTTTGTTAATTATGCGCTATCCTTAAAAAATATTATGTTTGCCGCCATATTTATTGAAGACAAACAAAACAATATTATTAAAATGTCGTTACGCTCTAAAGGCCATTTTTCAGTTAACGAATTTGCACGTACCCATTATGAAGGTGGTGGACACACCAACGCAGCAGGTGGAAAATCTGATTTGAGTTTGCCTGAAACTATTGAAAAATTTATTAGTATATTACCAGCTTATAAACAGGCCCTAAAAAATGAATAGATTTTTAGTTATAATTTGTGTACTTATAACCCTTGTTGCGTGTAAATCACCAGAAGCAAGGCGACCAATTTCAGCCAAATCTGGTTCATTTATTGACCAATCCGTTGAGCGTAATATTGACTTGAATAATCGGGAACGCGCTGCTTTTGAAGCTTTGATAGCTAGTGATTCTTCTGCTAATTACATAGCATCCAATAGTGGATTTTGGTATGCTTACAAAACCAAAGCTGCCGATTCCTTAATAACACCTCAATTTGGTGATAAAGTGATTTTTGAATATACCGTTAGTGATATTAATAACGCTGTAATTTATAGTAAAGGCGACTTAAAACAGCAAACCTACATCATGGATAAGCAAGAATTATTTACAGGCTTACGTGAAGGTTTAAAACTCATGCGCGAAGGTGAAACGGCCACTTTCTTATTTCCATCGCAAAAAGCCTATGGCTATTATGGTGATGAAAATAAAATAGGCACCAACGTACCAATTATATGCCAAGTAACACTTTTGGATATCCAACAAACAGAACCCAATTAAATAAAAATAAACAACCTTTTAAATTTTAAAAATGAACACATTAAAACATACTATGAAATTATTAGTTTTGGCGCTCTTCGTGAGTTTCACGTCTTGCAGTCAGCAATATCCTGATTTAGAAGACGGTCTTTACGCCGAATTTGTTACAAACAAAGGCACCATGGTTGCCAAATTATATTACGACAAAGTTCCGGTAACAGTTGCCAATTTTGTAGCACTGGCAGACGGTACACATCCTGATGTAGCCGAAGATTTCAAAGGAAAACACTATTATGATAGTTTAACATTTCACCGTGTTATTGATAAATTCATGATTCAAGGTGGCGATCCAACTGGAACAGGTTCTGGCGATCCAGGTTATAAGTTTACAGATGAATTTCATCCAGACTTAAAACACAGTAAACCAGGTATTTTATCTATGGCAAATTCAGGTCCTAACTCTAATGGAAGTCAATTTTTTATTACAGAAGTTCCAACAGCGCATTTGGATAATAGGCACTCCGTTTTTGGTGAATTGGTGATGGGTTTAGATGTGTTAGACACTATTTCTAACGTTGCCGTACAACCAGGTAGCAACAAGCCAATTGAACCAGTTATAATTGAAAAACTAAACATCATTAGAAAAGGAAAAACTGCAGAAGGCTTTAATGCTGCAAAAGTTTATCAAGAAGAATTACCTAAAGTTTTAGAGAAGCAGGAAGCTTTAAAAGAAGCGGCTCGTAATAAAATGAAAGAATCAGCTAATGTGGCTGCGGAAGCATTTATAGCTAAAAATTCGGCATTAGGAACCGTTAAAAAATTAGAAACAGGTGTTGTCATGGTTTTTATTGAAGAAGGTGAAAATACCAAACCATCAAGTGCTGATAAAGTACTAGTAAATTATGCTGGTTTCTTTGAAGACGGTCGTTTATTTGATACGAGTTGGGCAGACGTTGCTAAAGAAAATAATGCATACAACGAACAGCGTGACGCACAAGGTGGTTACCAACCATTTCCAATGATTTATAATGAAACTGCTGGATTGGTTCCAGGTTTCAGAGAAGCTATGTTGAATATGAACGTTGGCAATAAAGCCAAAGTTTTTATCCCATCCTATTTAGGATATGGTGAGAATGGTTCTGGTCCTATTCCGCCAAACGCTAATTTAATTTTCGATTTAAAAATTGAAGGTATTGTAGGAAACTAATTATAGGGTTTCCTAACTAAAAAGCCGCGTTTCTAAATGTAGAAACGCGGCTTTTTTATTAGCAATGTCTGGAATTACTTTTTAGGAATATTCTTTAAAATCTCCAAAACAAACTTCCAGTATTTTTGTGCTGATGAAATTTGAGCACGTTCATCTGGACTATGAGCACCTTTAATATTAGGTCCAAAACTAATCATATCCATGTCTGGATAATTCTGACCAAGGATACCACATTCCAAACCTGCATGACAAGCAGCTACATGTGGTTTTTCATCATTCATTTTCATATAAAGTGTTTCTAAAACCTTTAATATTTTAGAATCCATATTCGGTGTCCAACCTGGATATTCACCAGAAAATTCCACTTCACATCCTGTTAGTTCAAAGGTTGCGCGTAAGCTATTGGCTAAATCCCATTTAGCACTTTCAACAGATGAACGTGTTAAACAGGCTATCTCTATGTTTCCATCTTTCATAACAACACGTGCAATATTATTAGATGTTTCAACCAAATCGGTAATATCAGCACTCATTCTATACACACCATTTACGGCAGCATACAAGGCTCGTGTTACACCTTCTTGTACACCTAAATCCATAATATTTTCCGGCGTTTCTACTTTGGAAACATCTATTTTTAATTCAGGTTCCATGGTTTTAAGCTCGGTTTTAATAATTTGCGCATATTGAGCCATTTCCATGATAAAAGCATCTTCATGAATCGAATCAATAGCTACAATAGCCTTGCTCTCTCGTGGTATGGCATTGCGTAAACTTCCACCATTGATTTCTGAAATGCGCAATCCAAAATTTTCGAAACCATCAAATAATAAACGGTTCATAATTTTGTTCGCATTTCCTAAACCTTCATGAACTTGCATCCCTGAATGGCCACCTTGTAGTCCTTTTACGGTTATTGAAAAACCAGTTTTAAATTCGGGTGTTTCTTCTTCTTTGTAACTTCTTCTGGCTGTAACATCTACACCTCCTGCGCAACCAACGCCAATTTCGTCATCTTCTTCGGTATCTAAATTCAATAGAATTTCGCCTTTTAGCAAACCACCTTCAAGTCCCATAGCACCTGTCATTCCGGTTTCTTCATCAATGGTAAATAAGGCTTCAATTGCTGGATGTTCAATATCAGTACTTTCTAAAATTGCCATAATCGTAGCTACGCCAAGACCATTATCAGCTCCTAACGTTGTTCCTTTGGCACGAACCCAATCACCATCCACATACATCTCAATGCCTTGCGTATCAAAATCAAAATCGGTATCGTTATTTTTTTGATGAACCATATCTAAATGCGATTGCATAACGATTGGCATTCTATTTTCCATACCAGATGTTGCTGGTTTTTTTATGATGACATTTCCGACTTCATCCTCTATGGTTTCAAGACCTAATTTTTGGCCGAAATCCTTCATAAAAGCAATGACACGTTCTTCTTTTTTAGAAGGTCGTGGTACTGCATTTAAATCGGCAAATTTATTCCATAAGGCTTTTGGTTCTAGTTCGCGTATTGCTTCGTTCATATGTGTATTTTTAATAAGTTACAAAGGTAATTATAATGTGTAGACTAATAAAACAATTCCTTATTTTTGAAATATGCAGAAAAACCCAAAGCTATACATCGCACTTGCTCTTATTCCACAAATTATCGGTATTAATATCTTGGCGCAATCTTCAGAGTTTGTAGAAACCTATTACAGCAACGGTATGTATCAATGGATTTCGGCATTATCACGGTTTGTCTTTGGTTGGTTGCCATTTTCTTTTGGCGATTTGTTTTATGCAGCTGCTATCATCTTTGTAATACGTTGGTTAATTGTGACTAGAAAACGTATTTTCAAAGATTTTAAAAATTGGATTCTTGATATTTTTGCTACCATTTCCATTATTTATTTTGCTTTTCATGTGTTTTGGGCTTTTAATTATTACCGCTTACCACTTCATAAAAATCTAAATTTGAAGGCAGATTATTCAACCGAAGAACTTTTAGACGTCACCAAACGTTTGATTGCCCAATCCAATGAACTGCAACTAGAAATAGCCAAAAAAGACAGTGTAAAAGTCATACTTCCCTATTCCAAAAAGGATATTTTAAATATGGCTCCTTTGGGTTATGAGCAGTTGCAAAAGCAATACCAACATTTGGAATACCACCCAGAAAGTATTAAAATGTCCTTGTTTAGTTTACCACTCACCTATATGGGATTTAGTGGCTATTTAAATCCGTTAACTAATGAAGCGCATATTGATGAATTGATTCCTGTTTATAAATTTCCTACAACCGTTTCGCATGAAATTGCGCACCAATTGGGTTATGCGGCCGAAAACGAAGCCAATTTCATTGGGAGTCTTGCCGCCATGTCACATAAAGATATCTATTTTAAATACTGCGGAACTACTTTTGCTTTGCGTCATTGTTTATTTGAAGTGTATAGACGAAACCCGGAACAATATGAGGCTTTACTTCCTTCTATTAACTTTGGTATTTTAAAGAATTATAAGGAAGTTCAAGATTTTTGGAATGGCTATCAGAATATAACCGAACCTGTTTTTAAGGAAACTTATAATTCCTTTTTAAAAGCCAACAATCAGCAAGGTGGTATGGAAAGTTATAGCTATGTTGTGGCTTTGTATGTGAACTATTTTCTAGAAAACTAAACAAAATGTTAAATAGCCTCAATTATATATACCACAAATTCCTTATTACCTATCTTTAAGTTTTTAAATTTAAAACCAACCTAAACTAATGAAACAACTCCTTACGCTTTTGTGTTTTGTGTGCAGCATATCGCTATTTTCACAAAATTACTTCCCTAAAAATGATGGTGTAAAAACTGAAAGTCATAGTTATCATGCTTTCACCAATGCTACACTTCATATTTCACCAACCGAAACGATTGAAAATGCGACGCTATTAATAAAGGACGGCAAAGTGATTTCAAGTGGAAAACAAGTTCAAATTCCAGCTAATGCAACCATAATGAATTTGGAAGGCAAACATATTTATCCATCTTTCGTGGATATTTATTCGTCGTTTGGGACTAAAAAACCGGCTCGCGCTGAAAACTCTAACAGTCCGCAATATGATGCGTCTAGAGAAGGTTATTATTGGAATGACCATATTAGACCCGAACAAAGTGCTATTGAAGGCTATAGCTTTGATGCAAAAACAGCTACCGAATTACGCGAAGCTGGATTTGGAGCTGTAAACACACATATTGACGATGGTATTATTCGTGGAACGGGTAGTCTAATTGCTCTATCACCAAGCGGTAGTGATGCTTCAAGAATTTTAGCTGACCGCTCTGCACAGTATTTGTCAACGCGTAAAAGTGTCACATCCAACCAAGCTTATCCAACATCCTTAATGGGAGCTATGGCTTTAATCAGACAAGTACATTACGATGCTGATTGGTATGCTAAAGGCTCATCGGAGACTAAAGATCGTTCACTAGAAGCTTTTAATAACAATAAAGATTTGGTTCAAATTATTGATGCTGGCAGTAAAATGAACGACTTGCGTATGGATAAAATGGGTGAGGATATTAAAACTCAATACGTTATTGTTGGTGGTGGTGATGAATATGAATTGATTCAAGAAATTAAAGCAACCAATGCCACATTCATAATTCCTATCAATTTTCCAGATGCGTTTGATATGGAAGATCCGATTATGGCTAACACAGCCAAGCTAGCTGATATGCGAGAATGGAATCAAAAACCAAGCAATCCAGCAGTTTTACAACAAAATGCGATTCCTTTTGCTCTGACATTACACGATTTAAAAAAGCCTTCGGAGTTTATGCCGAATCTTCGAAAAGCTATTGAATATGGCTTGGATGAAACTGCAGCTTTAGCAGCGTTAACAACCGTTCCGGCTAATATAATAGGTAAAAGTAGCGAAGTTGGAACGCTTAAAAATGGATCTTATGCGAATTTCTTAATCACATCAGGCGCTATTTTCGATAAAAAAACTACGCTGCATGAAAACTGGGTTTTAGGGAATAGACATGAAATTGTACCCATGAATACCAAAGATATTCGTGGTGATTATGAATTGCAAGTTGCTGGAACAACATATGATTTAAATATTTCAGGTGAATTATCTAAATTAAAATCAAGCGTTAAAACGGAAAGTCAAAAATTAGGTTCCAAAATCTCCATGACAGATGATTGGATGACACTAACCTTCTCAAGCATAGACACGACCAAGCAAGATTTTGTAAGACTCTCAAGTAAAATTACGAATACACAAAACCTCAACGGATCTGCTATTTTACCAAATGGTAACGAAACGACTTTTTATGCTAAAAAAGTTGAATCAGATGATTCCAAGAAAACGACAGAAGCAGATGATAAAGATGGTGATGACGATACAGAAAAATCAGAATCAGATGTCAAAATTTATCCAGTAACCTTTCCAAATGAAGCTTACGGTTTTACTGAAAGACCAAAGCAAGAAACTATTCTATTTAAAAATGCAACCGTTTGGACCAACGAAGACGATGGTATTCTAAAAAATACCGATGTCCTCGTAAAAGACGGTAAGATTGCTAAAATTGGAACTGATTTAAACGCAGGAAATGCCACTGTAATTGATGCTACAGGCAAACACATTACGTCTGGAGTTATTGATGAACATTCGCACATTGCAACAGCCGCTGTAAATGAAGCTGGACAAAACTCAACTGCCGAAGTGACTATTGAGGATGTGGTAGATTCAGATGACATTAATATTTACAGAAATTTAGCAGGTGGTGTAACAACGATTCAAATTTTACATGGATCGGCTAATCCTATTGGAGGTCGTTCAGCCATTATTAAATTAAAATGGGGTGAATCTCCTCAAGGTTTGTTATTTCCTGATAGTCCAAAATTCATCAAATTTGCTTTAGGTGAAAACGTAAAACAGTCTAATTGGGGCGATTATTCCCGATCCCGTTTCCCACAGACTCGAATGGGTGTGGAACAAGTATACACCGACTATTTCACCAGAGCTAAAGAGTACGAAGCTTTAAAGAAAAGTGGGAAACCATTCCGTAAAGATTTAGAAATGGAAACCCTTTCCGAAATTTTAAATAAAGAACGTTTTATTAGTTGTCACTCTTATGTTCAAAGTGAAATTAATATGCTCATGGAAGTTGCGGAACGTTTCAATTTCAATATCAATACGTTCACGCATATTTTGGAAGGTTACAAAGTAGCTGATAAAATGAAAGAACATGGTGTTGGTGCTTCAACCTTTAGTGATTGGTGGGCTTACAAGTATGAAGTCAACGATGCGATTCCTTATAATGCAGCCATTCTTCATAACCAAGGAATTGTAACCGCTATTAATAGTGATGATGCTGAAATGTCTAGACGTTTAAATCAAGAAGCTGCAAAAGCCATCAAATATGGTGGTGTTAGCGAAGAGGAAGCTTGGAAAATGGTGACTTTAAATCCGGCTAAATTGTTACACATTGATAATCGTGTTGGTAGTGTAAAAGTTGGCAAAGATGCCGATATGGTTTTATGGAGTGATCACCCAATGTCTATTTACACTAAAGCTGAAAAAACCTTAATTGAAGGAAAAGTATACTTTGATATTGATCGTGATACACAAATGCGTAACGCGATGAAACAAGAGAAAAACGAATAAACAACAA
>CBFHJN010000112.1:0-9405 GCA_965655805.1 Flavobacteriaceae bacterium | reverse complement strand
GCAGACCCAACAGACCCAGGATCAAGGTCGTAATCGCCGCCAATCTCACTGTCAGTCCCAACGCCTGCCAAAGCGGGGCGGAGATACCGAGAAAAGTTGCGGTGGGCTCAGACATCAGGGGTGTGTCGGCACTTCATATCCGTAGCGTGTAAGTATATTTCGGGAAACCGGACCTTGGAGAAAGGAGAGAAAATCCCGCGCCAGAGGATTCTGGGTGCCCCTCTTCGTCATGACAGCTCCCTGGATCAATGGCCGGTGCCAGGCAAGGGGAACTTTGATCCATTGCCCCCTGT
Source organism: Flavobacteriaceae bacterium (assembly GCA_965655805.1). Lineage (GTDB taxonomy): Bacteria > Bacteroidota > Bacteroidia > Flavobacteriales > Flavobacteriaceae > Algorimicrobium. The sequence continues at coordinate 9,112 of CBFHJN010000112.1, read as the reverse complement.
TCTTCAGTTGAGGAGCGAGCACGAGGGAGAGGGCGACGAATCCCACCTCGGCATTGCCGGAAGCGAAGAATTGGGCGGCCTGACTGACGTTTTCACCGATGACAAATTTGGCGCGGAGCCGAGAGAATAGGTTGAGTTTTTTGAGCACTTCCAGGGCCGCGCTTCCGTAGGGAGCCGTGTCAGCATTGGCGAGCGCGATTCGATGAACGCGTGTATCAGAAAGGGAGGCCTCATGGTCGTTGAAATTTATTTTATCATGAGTCGTCCATAGCAGGAGAGGGCCGGTGGCAAAAGGCATGAGGCTGGATGCCTCAGCCTGATCATTTGCGATGAGTGCTTCGGGATATTCCATATTGGCGGAAAGAAAAATATCGAATGGCGCGCCATGTTTAATTTGTGCATATATTTTCCCTGACGAACCTGAAACCATGACAAGTTCAGCATTACTGTTAAGGCACTTGAAGTCATCAATTAAACTTTCAAAAACAGGAAAGAATGCCGACTCCATAAATAAACCATACGGCTCATTAGTTCCAGGCTTTCTAACAATAACACCTCCTGCTGGTGTTTTAGTTTCAGCAGATATATTAAACATTTCCATAGCTTTGGAGTTTAACACACCACCATGCAAAGAAACATGAATAACCACAACAGGGTTGTTTGGGAAGGCTTCATCTAAATTATCTCTGTTTAAGGTTTCGCCTTCTGGCATAACCGTATCATCATAACCATAACCTCTAATCAGTTCACCTTCTGGAATATTATTCTTTACTTGTATATCTTTTAATGCATCAATAATTCCGGCTACATCATTACCGTTTCCTACCGGAGTTGGTGAACAATTAGCCTGATCGCTCATACCTAAAGCATTAATAAAATGACTATGTGGGTCTACGAATCCTGGTAATAAGGTTTTACCATCCAGATCTATCATAATGTGACCAGAACCAGCAATTTTCATAGCTTCATCTGAATTTCCAGCGAAACTAATTTTTCCGTCCGTTACAACTAGAGCTTGAACATATTCGGCAGTATCGCCAGACATGGTAATAATATCACCATTGTAATAAACAGTTGAAACTGATGTGTTTTCAGTAACAGTTTTTGGCTTCTTCGAGTCTTTGCAGGCAACAATTAAGAAAGCAAAAAAAGCAATTGTTAGTAAATTTTTCATCGATAGTTAAGTTTAATTTGGGTTTTTAAAAGCTACAAATATAATCAAAAAATTACAGCGTAAAACCCAATAGCCATGCAAGACTAAACATATCTATTTAATTCCAATGTATTAATTCCACCATGACTGGCATGAGCAACAGCAACTCCATTTCTAATAATTAACAATTGTGGTGACTCATGAAGCACTTGAAACTTATAACCTGTTTCATGACTAACATCACGATAATTTAATAAATCTAAATAATATAAATCCGCATTTAAATCCACATCGTAAGCATCCACAAACTGATTCATAACCATCTTACTAATACCACAGCGTGTGGAATGTTTAAAGATAATCTGTGTTTTTGTTTTAGATTTTTCAGCAATAGCATCTAATTGCGCAACAGCGGTTAAAGCCCTCCAAGGCAACAATTTCTCTTCTTTAGGTTCACCAGAACCTCCAAATAATTTATTTATAAAACTCATGTTGTCTTTTCTAAAATATGTATTTTAAAGGTAGTCGAAAGAGTATTCACAATCTTACATACTGACGAAAAGTCACGCCATGAGTAGTCTTAACAGACATTTTGTCGCTTGATATGAATTGGTAGGATTATTGACTTACTGTTTACAAACACAACAACTATTAACATTAAAATCATCCGGTAAAACGGAATATATATCATTATGAATTTAAATAATTATACCATAAAATCCCAAGAAGCCATCCAGCAAGCGCAACAGCTTGCGCAAGGTTTTGGGCATCAACAAATAGAAAACGAACATATTTTTAAAGCACTTTTTAATGTGGATGAAAATGTACTTCCATTTCTATTGAAGAAACTGAATGTCAACATACAAATATTAGAACAAGCTTTAGACAAACAATTAGAAAGCTTCGCTAAAGTTTCTGGAGGCGACATTATGTTGTCCCGAGAGGCTGGAAAAACCCTAAATGAAGCATCTATAATTGCTAAAAAAATGAACGATGATTATGTGTCTATCGAACATTTAATTTTGGCTATTTTTAAATCGAACAGTAAAATTTCGCAAATGCTTAAAGACCAAGGTGTTTCTGAAAAGCATTTAAAATCAGCTATTGATGAATTACGTCAAGGTGATCGTGTAACGTCTCAAAGTCAAGAAGAAACGTACAACTCTTTAAATAAGTATGCCAAAAACCTCAACCAATTAGCCAAAGACGGCAAATTGGATCCCGTTATTGGTCGAGATGAAGAAATACGTCGTATTCTTCAAATTCTATCCAGAAGAACCAAAAACAATCCAATTTTAGTTGGTGAACCTGGAACAGGTAAAACCGCTATTGCCGAAGGTTTAGCACACCGAATTGTAGATGGTGATGTCCCTGAAAATTTAGTTGACAAGCAAATTTTCGCCTTGGATATGGGAGCCCTAATTGCTGGCGCTAAGTATAAGGGCGAATTTGAAGAACGTCTTAAAGCCGTAATCAAAGAGGTTACCACGAGTGAAGGCGATATTGTGCTTTTTATTGATGAAATTCACACCCTTGTTGGTGCAGGTGGTGGTCAAGGTGCTATGGATGCAGCCAATATTTTAAAACCAGCATTAGCAAGAGGTGAATTACGCGCTATTGGTGCAACAACACTGGATGAGTATCAAAAATACTTTGAAAAAGACAAAGCTTTAGAGCGTCGTTTTCAGAAAGTAATGGTGGATGAACCAGACACTGAAAGTGCCATTTCTATTCTTCGCGGTATTAAAGAAAAGTACGAAACACATCATAAAGTTCGCATTAAAGATGAGGCTATTATTGGCGCTGTTGAATTATCGGAGCGTTATATCACCAACCGCTTTTTGCCAGATAAAGCCATTGATTTAATGGATGAAGCCGCTGCTAAACTGCGTATGGAAATCAATTCCAAACCAGAAGAGTTAGATGTTTTAGACAGAAAAATCATGCAGTTGGAAATTGAAATTGAAGCTATTAAACGCGAAAAAGACGAAACAAAATTAAAGTCGCTACGCAATGAATTAGCCAATTTAAAGGAAGAACGCAATGAGTTAAACGCGAAATGGAAAAGCGAAAAAGACGTTGTCGATAATATTCAAACCGCTAAATCTAATATTGAAGAATTTAAATTAGAAGCAGAACGTGCGGAACGTGATGGCGATTATGGAAAAGTAGCTGAAATTCGCTACGGAAAAATTAAAGAAGCACAGGAACGCTTGGAAACCCTTCAAAAAGATTTACAAGCTAATCAAAGCGAAAGTTCTTTAATAAAAGAAGAAGTTACTTATGATGATATTGCAGAAGTGGTTGCCAAATGGACAGGTATTCCCGTATCTAAAATGTTGCAAAGCGATCGTGAAAAACTTTTAAAACTAGAAAATGAGTTACACAAGCGTGTGGTTGGACAAGAGGAAGCTATTGCGGCTGTAAGTGATGCCGTAAGACGCTCACGAGCTGGTTTACAAAATCCACAAAAACCAATTGGAACCTTTCTATTTCTAGGAACCACAGGTGTTGGTAAAACGGAATTAGCCAAAGCATTAGCCGAATATTTATTTGATGATGAAGCTGCTATGACCCGAATAGACATGAGTGAATACCAAGAACGTCATGCTGTGAGTCGTTTGGTTGGTGCACCTCCAGGATATGTTGGCTATGATGAAGGCGGACAATTAACCGAAGCTGTTAGACGCAAACCTTATTCTGTGGTATTATTAGATGAAATTGAAAAAGCCCATCCAGATACGTTTAATATTTTGCTACAAGTGCTAGATGAAGGTCATTTAACAGATAACAAAGGTAGACTTGCAGATTTTAAAAACACGATTATTATCATGACGTCTAACATGGGAAGTCAAATAATCCAAGAAAAATTTGAAGCCACCAAAGATGTAGATTCAGCAATGGAAATGGCAAAAATAGAAGTTTTAGGTTTACTAAAGCAAACCGTTAGACCCGAGTTTTTAAACCGTATTGATGATACCATTATGTTTACGCCTTTAACCAAGGATAACATTACAGAAATTGTAGGATTACAGTTAAAAGGTATAACCAAAATGATTGGAAAACAAGGCATAACTTTTGATTCAACACCAGAAGCCATAGCATACTTGGCCAATAAAGGTTATAATCCTGAATATGGTGCGCGTCCTGTAAAACGGGTTATTCAGAAAGAAGTTTTGAATGCCTTAAGTAAAGAAATTTTATCTGGAATGGTTTCAACAGACAGTATCATTCTATTAGACGCCTTTGACGATGAATTGGTTTTTAGAAATCAAAGTGACTTGGTTACCGAATAATACTAAAGCTACGTTAATTCTAAAATAAAAAGTCCGTTGGGACGTTTTCATAAATAAGTTGGTTAGTTAGTTTGGAAAAGCAATGCAAATCTTGAATTCAAGACACGCATTGCTTTTTTATTTTTACTTATAAATGTAAAGCCTGTTTGGAGCTTTCCAAATGTTTTTCAAAAGATTCTTTAGTTACAGGTTTATTCCAAGTAGGAACCATTTCATCCAATACGTTTTGACCTTTTTCAGATTTAATAAGCTCCGGAAAAGCTTTGCCCAAAACGTCAAGCATAATTTTTGGTGCGATTGAAGCACCTGGCGAAGCACCTAATAAACACGTTATTCTACCATCTTTACTACTCACTACTTCGGTACCAAACTGGAGTTTACCACTTTCAAACTCATCCTTTTTAATAATTTGAACACGTTGTCCCGCTGATAAAACTTCCCAATCTTCAGACTTGGCATCTTTGATGAATTTTCTTAAATCTTCCATACGATCTTCGTGTGACATTTTAACCTGATCAACCAAATATTTAGTTAATGGTAAATTATGCCAAAAAGCCGTTAGCATAGATGGAATATTATAGTATTTAACCGATTTAGCTAAATCGAAAAAACTACCTTCCTTTAAAAATTTGGGACTAAAGCTAGCAAAAGGCCCAAAAATTAACTCCTGTTTCCCATCAATAAGTCTGGAATCCAAATGTGGTTCAGACATAGGTGGTGCTCCCAATTCGGCTTTACTATAAACTTTAGCATGATGCTTTTTGATAATGTCCTGATTGTTACACACCAACCAATCACCTCCAACGGGAAAACCTCCATAACCGTGTTTTTCTGCTATTTCAACTTTTTGCAACAATAAAATACTGCCACCTCCTGCTCCAATAAACACATGTTTAGCATCAAAATAACGGCGTTCATCAGACTTTATGTCTTTAACTTTAACAGCCCATTCTACAGAATCTTTTGGATCAATATCTAAAACTTCCTGATGGCATTGAACTTTAGTATCATAATGCGTTTCTAAAATACCGAAAAGTAATCGTGTTAGCTCACCATAATTAACTTCCGTTCCTCGTGCAATTCGGTTGGCAGCCATGATTTCATCTGGCATTCTATCCGTCATCATCAGCGGAAACCATTCTTTCATTTTATCAATTTCTTTGGTAAACTCAATGGTATTAAACATGAAATGATCTTTAATAGCCTCAAAGCGTTTTTCTAAAAATTTGGAATTGTGCTCGCCTGTAACTCAACTACAATGTGGTAAGCTTCGGATAAATGATTTAGGATTTTCTATCAAATTCTTGTTTACTAAACAAGACCAAAACTGCTTTGACACTTCAAATTGATTGCAAATATCGATTGCTTTTGAAATATTAATAGAACCATCTTCATTTTCTGGTGTGTAATTAAGTTCACATAAAGCGGAATGTCCAGTTCCTGCATTATTCCATGCAGATGAACTTTCCAGACCCACATCATCTAGTTTTTCTAATATTAATATTTTTATATTAGCATCCAACAATTTAGCCATTAGTGCCAAAGTTGCGCTCATAATACCACCACCAACACAAATTAAATCGTAGTGTTTAACATCTTTTTTTGATTCTGATTTCATAATTCCTTTTTATTCAACTAAAGTAAAAATTTTTCTTCGAACACCATCAACTAACAATAATCTTGTTTTGATAATATTATTTAGACCAAAAAAATGCGCATCTTATATTTAAAATGCGCAAAACTATTTTTAGAAAACTATAATCTTATTTAACAACCAATCGTTTCGTTTCCATTTTTTTACCATCCACATATAAAGTGTAATAATATATAGCTGATTGTAGTTGTGCTTTTTGAATAGAAACTGATCCCGCTTTACCAAATTGTGTAATTGGAGCTGACGAAATAATCTGACCCAAAGACGAGGTTAAAACTATTTTAGCTGAATTATATTTGGACGGAATGAAATACGATATTTCTGTTTGTGTATTAAAAGGATTAGGAACATTTTGCCCTAATTGAATACCAGTTTCACCGGTTTCCACTTCTGGGACATGCAAAGTACCTCCACATGCACATTCTTCTAATGCTGTCATTCGAGCTAACAAATCATCTATTTGAATTTGTTGTGCTGAATTCTCTGCCTGCAGTGTTGATAAAATTGGTGCTAAATCCACATCTACAGATGTTCCATTTTCAATAGCAACTGTTAAGATTGAACCACTTAAAGTAGCAGAGGCCATATTTTGGTTATCGCTTCCTGGTAACATCCATGCTGCGCCATCCCAAGTATAAGTTGCGTTATCATCAGTATCATAAACCATCATACCTGCAATAGCTCCACTTGCCAAGTCCGTACGTTGTGCATTTGTTAATCGATTTAAAACTAAACCTTTATCATTAGCACCCAAATCTAAAGAAGAGTTCACGTTTGGTGCACCGTTATTAACACCTAAAGCACCTGTTTCTGAAATAAATATGACATCATCTGGTGCACCAGGCTTAATTCTAAATGGTAAGTTACTTCCGCCAGTTACATCTCTAATAAAAAAATTAGCTTCGTTTCCGGCAACATCCCACGTTTGTGTTGTCCAACCTGAAGCACCGTTTTGCTCTAAACGTAAGGTTGGTGTGTCCCCATCTGCAATGTGTAATTCTACAGTTGGAACATTGGTACCTAAACCAACATTTCCGCCAGTTCCACTAACAAACAAAGCATCATTACCAGCTCCTGACATTACTTTAAAAGGACTGGTATTCGCGGTAACGTCAGTTACACCAAAATAATTAGCACCTCCATTAGTCTGATCGTTTATAGTTATTTCCCAATCATTAGCTGGGAAAGTTCCTGAAGCACTTGTATCATCAAATGCTATGCGGAGATTATTTTCCATTAAACGAATGGTGTGAAAGCCAAAATTAGGAAGGTCAGGACAGTCAACACCAATGCAACCACTTCCTTTTACAATTAAATCTTCGTTAACAATTAGTTGATTCACGGGAAAATCCGAGTCAGAGATTTGAGCTGTTAGGCTACTAGTTACAAATAGTAAAGCCAATAAATAAAATAATTTTACATGTTTCATAATTATATGTTTTTAGTATTAATAGCGGGATAAAGTTACACTTAAATTATTTAAATGGCTTAAAAAGAGCAATCTATAATAAAAACACATAATCTTGATTTAATTGGTAATTAAAAAACTATTTTTATACTTCTAACTAAAATTACAAATATGGGCATGTTTCATTATTACAATTTACCTAGTGCTGAACTTTTTATTTTTGATGAGTTTTTAGTCTGCCAAATTCGAGAAGGCATGGAAATTCATCCGGAACACAGCCAAAATTTAAACGAAATTATTCAAAAGCACTTTTCCGGAAAAAATATTGTATACGTTTCTAATCGGGTAAACTCCTATTCAGTAGACCCTTTAACGTATGTGGAAACGGAAAAAATTCCTAATTTAGTAGCCATTGCCATGGTTCCAGAAACACCTATTATGAAACAAAATGCGGAGTTTGAAAAGAATTTTTTTGACAAACCCTATGAAATATTTGATACTTTAAGTCAAGCTATCCAATGGGTTCATACTATAATAAAAAGACAAACTAATACTTAAACAGAAAAAGCCGCATGTGATGCGGCTTTTTCTGTTTAAGTATTATAAATGTTCGTTTAGAATTTTCTACCAATACCAAGGCCAACAACTAACGGATTGATATCTACTTCTACCGGTATTATTGCTCCTGCTCCAGCATTAACCTCAACATCTGTAGTAATTAATAATTGCTTGACATCTAAATTTAAAAACCATTTGTCGTTCAAATTGTAGTCAATACCAGCCTGGAACGAAAATCCAAAAGTATTTTCGTAATCCATACCTGCTACATCACCTTCATCTATTCCGTAAAAAATAGTATAATTGATACCAGCACCAACGTATGGTTTAAAATCACCTACATAAAAGTGGTATTGTAGGTTTAAAGTTGGAGGTAATAACCACGCATGGCCTAAATCCAGACCACCTTCGATTTCAACATCATGTTTTGTGGTTGCTAAAATTAATTCGGCAGCAATATTTTTAGTAAAAAAATAGGTGAAATCTAATTCAGGAACAAAGGTTGTAGAGATATCCACTTCCGCTCCTGGTAAATTATCTCCTGGTGTTGGAATAACTGCAATAACCCTAAAACGAGCTTGCCATTTACTATAATCTTCGCTAGAGGATTGGTTTTCTTGTGCTTGTGTATTTAAGATAAACGCAAACAATATTAAAGCACTAAAAATTATTTTTTTCATGATATAAAAGTTTAAAATTATACCTCAAAAGTAATTTCAAAAAAAGCTTTAAACACTGACAAAAATCATAGTTGAAAAACACACTTGTTAATAACCTATTGTTCAGCAACATAAATTTCAAAAAAGTAAGACTTGGCTAGAAATAACAAAAAATCTACTAAATTTTTAATAAAGTTTATGGATTCAGTCAATAATATAAACAGTTAATCGTATTTTTACCGCAACTTAACCTATTTTTTATTTTATCATGGATATTAACTCATATATAGACCACACGCTTCTAAAACCCACAGCTACTCAAAAAGAAATTAAAAATCTTTGTGAGGAGGCTAAAAAACATCGTTTTTTTAGCGTTTGTGTTAA
>CBFHJN010000111.1:0-9430 GCA_965655805.1 Flavobacteriaceae bacterium | reverse complement strand
AGAAACATTAGGCACGCTAGACGAAGCGCTGTCTTTAGAGATCCTAATAACTATTTTCGTAATCATCATAATGGTGTTCAATTTAAGGGCTTCATTATTGATTTCGGGATTATTACCTGTTGCGGTGTTAATGGTTTTTATTTCAATGAAGCTGTTTAACGTAGATGCTAATATTGTGGCTTTATCGGGTATTGCTATTGCTATTGGCACAATGGTAGATGTGGGCGTTATTCTTACGGAGAATGTGCTCCGGCATATTGACGAAAATGATGAAAACGTGCCAATGAACACCGTTGTATATAATGCAACTGCCGAAGTTTCTGGTGCAATTTTGACTGCTGTACTGACCACAATTATAAGTTTTATTCCTGTATTTACGATGATTGGTGCTGAAGGTAAATTATTTAGACCATTGGCTTTTACCAAAACGGCTGCGCTAACAGCATCCCTAATTGTGGCTTTATTTTTAATTCCACCGTTTGCAGCCTATTTATTTAAAAAGCGTAACATAAAGACATCGTTTAGTTATATGCTAAATGGGGCAATGATTATTTTGGGTATTGTATCCCTTATTTTTGGATATCCTCTTGGAATAATATTAGTAGCATTTGGTGTGGTGGGTATCCTCTCATTAAAAAAAATGATTACCTCAAAACGAGCCAATACTATCAACATTTTTGTATCCGCTTTTGCCATCATATTCTTGTTGGCAGAATATTGGAGACCACTTGGCGTAGATAGAAGCATATTTATAAATCTAATTTTTGTAGGTCTTATCTGTTTTGGTCTTTTAGGCGTATTTACACTTTTTAGAAACTATTATGTGCGCATTTTAAATTGGGCACTGCGCAATAAGTTGTTATTTCTTTCAGTACCCACTGCGATTGTAATTTTGGGTGTATTGATTATGCGCGATACTGGTAAGGAATTTATGCCATCCCTTAATGAAGGATCTTTTCTGCTGATGCCTACTTCAATGCCGCACTCTGGAGTTGAAGAGAACAAACGTGTATTGCAGCAATTGGATATGGCTGTAGCTAGTCTTCCAGAAATTGAAACAGTCGTTGGTAAATCTGGTCGTACAGAGTCTGCATTAGACCCTGCACCTTTGTCGATGTACGAAAACATAATTCAATACAAATCAGAATACATCTTAAATGAGAAACGGAAAAGACAGCGCTTTAAAGTAAATGATGATGGATTGTTCGTTCTCAAGGATGGAAGTTTGGTAACCAATCCAAATAATGAAATTGAAGATGACAATTCCAATTACAAGGCATCCGAATTAAAAGATCCTTTTTCTGTCACTAGTTCTCAACTTATTCCAGATGACGATGGAGAGTACTTTAGAAACTGGAGACCAGAGATTAAATCACCAGATGATATTTGGAAAGAAATTGTAAGGGTTACAAAGCTTCCTGGAGTTACTTCCGCACCCAAGTTACAACCTATTGAAACACGCTTGGTAATGCTACAAACAGGTATGCGAGCACCAATGGGAATAAAAGTTAAAGGGCAGGACTTAAAAGAAATTGAAGCCTTTGGATTGCAATTGGAAGATTTATTAAAACAATCAGAAGGCGTTAAGAACGAAGCTGTATTTGCTGACCGTATTGTAGGTAAACCTTATCTGTTATTGGATATTGACAGGGATCGACTGGCGCGATATGGAATTACTATTGAAGATGTTCAACAAGTCATTCAGATTTCAGTTGGAGGAATGGTATTAACACAAACTGTTGAAGGTAGGGAACGTTACGGTATTCGAGTGCGATACCCAAGAGAATTACGAGCAAACCCAAATGACCTCGAAGACATTTATGTTCCTGTTGAAAAAGGAAGTCCAGTACCATTAAGTGAGCTTGTGACTATTAGATATGAGCAAGGACCACAAGTTATAAAGAGTGAGGATACGTTTTTAGTAGGATATGTTCTTTTTGATAAACTAGATGGTTTCGCTGAAGTAGACGTGGTGGAAAATGCACAAGCGCTTATTCAGGAAAAAATCGATTCAGGGGAATTGATTGTGCCTAAAGGTATCAATTATCAATTCACGGGAACATACGAAAACCAATTACGAGCAGAGAAAACTCTTGGTGTTGTTGTACCATTGGCACTTGCCATTATTTTCCTTATCCTTTATTTCCAGTTCCGTTCCGTGAGCACATCTTTGATGGTATTTACTGGAATTGCAGTAGCCTTTGCTGGAGGATTTCTAATGATTTGGTTTTATGGCCAAGATTGGTTTCTAAACTTCAATTTCTTTGGGGAAAATCTACGAGACCTCTTTCAAATGCACACTATTAATTTAAGTGTTGCGGTATGGGTTGGTTTTATTGCTTTGTTTGGTATTGCTACAGATGATGGTGTGGTAATGGCCACTTATTTGACCCAAACCTTTGATAGAAATACGCCAGAAACAAAACAGGAAATTCGGGCATCTGTAGTCGAAGCAGGAGAAAAGCGTATTCGTCCATGTTTAATGACAACGGCAACAACTATTCTAGCGCTATTACCGGTATTAACATCAACGGGGCGTGGGAGTGATATAATGATTCCAATGGCAATTCCTTCATTTGGAGGGATGCTTATTGCACTTATAACCCTATTTGTGGTACCAGTTTTATTCAGCTGGAAAAAAGAATTTCAATTAAAAAGAGCTGTAAAATGAAACATATAATATTTATAATCTGTTTGTTGTTTGTGCCAACTTTCGCAAAAGCACAAGATTTAGAAACTCTTATTCAAGAAGCATTAACCCAAAGTCCAGAGATTCAAAAGTTTGATTTTCAGTATCAAATTGCTTCTGAAAAAGTAAATGAAGTTAACAGCTTACCAAACACAGAATTTAATTTTGGCGTTATGGCTATAGCACCTGAGATGGATATGCCTATGGAAAAATTTAATGCCTCTGTAATGCAAATGTTACCGTGGTTCGGAACGATATCTGCAAGAGAGCATTATGCCACATCAATGGCAGACGCTCAGTATGTTGAAGTAACAATCGCAAAACGAAAATTGGCACTTTCTGTATCACAATTTTATTATTTGCTCTATGAAATTAGAGCCAAACAAGAAGTGCTTGATGAAAATATAACACTCTTGGAAACTTATGAACGCCTTGCACTCAATTCTTTAGAGGTGGGCAAGGCATCAGCAGTTGATGTGTTGCGGTTACAAATTAGACAGAATGAGCTAAAACAGGAAATAGATGTTTTAATTCAGCAAAATAAAGGGATACAAGCAGCAATGAACAGTTTAATAAATCGGGAATATAATAAAGATGTATCAGTAGCTTCTGTTCTGGAAATCCCAGAAGATGATAGTTTTTATGGCTACGACGCCTTGTCACTAAACCCGGAATTGCTTAAATATGACAAACTTTATGAATCTGTGGAACAGTCCGAGTTGTTAAACCAAAAAGAAAGTGGTCCAATGATTGGTTTCGGAGTGCAGTATATTAACCAAGAAGATAGTCCCATGATTACCAGTTCTTTTAAAGATATGGTTATGCCTATGGTTTCTGTGTCAATTCCAATATTCAATAATAAATATAAATCTCAAACCAAGCAAAATGATTTGCGGAAAAAGGAAATTCAATCCCAAAAAGATGAACGTCTAAATGTCCTTAAGGCTGAATTATCAAAGGCTATTTCGCAGCGCAACCAGGCAAGAATAAAATTCAATACACAGGCAAACAACCTGAAACAGGCTGAAGATGCTGAAGAAATTCTTATTAAAAACTATGAAACGGGAACGATTAATTTTAATGATGTACTAGATATTCAGGAATTACAACTAAAGTTTCAAATGGGGCAGATTGAGACAACCAAGCTTTATTATGTTCAAACCGCTCTTATTAATTATTTAACGAATTAATACAATCCGATCTGGGGCAATTAGAAGAACTAATTTTTATTAAAATTGAGAAAACTAAAAATATGAAAGCAATACACTATTCAATTCTATTCCTATTAATAGGCTGTCCAGCACTGTTTGCACAGTCTGTTGAAGGCAATATTGATAATTTGCCAGTAAAGGAATATACGTTAACCCTCAAAGAAGAAATGGTTAATAAAGCGGGAAAAGAAGTAAAAGGGATGACCGTTAATGGGACAATCCCAGGGCCAACCCTTGAATTTACCGAAGGCGAATATGCGGTTATTTATGTAAAAAATGAAATGAGCGTTGAAACTTCGGTGCATTGGCACGGATTTCTTTTGCCAAATTTCTACGATGGCGTTCCTTATTTGACTACGCCACCCATTAAGGCTGGAACCACTTTTAAATATGAATTTGCAATTAAACAAAATGGAACGTATTGGTATCACTCGCACACAATGCTACAGGAACAAAGTGGTGTTTTTGGTTCCATTATCATCCATCCAAAAGAAGAAAGCTTCGAGTATGACAAAGATTTAGTGTTAATGTTGTCCGACTGGACAAATGAAAAACCAATGAATGTGCTACGAAACCTTAAACGAGGTAATGAGTGGTATCAAATGAAGAAAGGTACATCTACCCCTTTAAATCAAGTGATAGCAAGAGGTGCCTTTGGTGCACAATTAGATTTCTGGCGTCAACGGATGGAAGGTGCCGATATTGCTGATATTTATTATCCTGCATTTTTAGTCAATGGTAAAGAGATTGCAGAATACCCTGAATTTCAACCAGGTGAAAAAGTCAGGTTGCGCATTATAAATGGATCTGCTTCCTCACAATTCTGGATGACCTTTGGAGGCGAAGCGCCAACAATGGTTTCTGCTGATGGAAAAGACATTGTTCCTGTAAAGCGTAGCAAAACATTTATTGCTATTGCAGAAGCCTACGATTTTATTATAACTATTCCTGAAAATGGTAAAATTGAGTTGCGTTCAATGGCGCAAGATGGCTCTGGCACTTCCTTGGCATACATTGGTAATGGCAAAATTCTACCTGCAGAAATTCTTCCGAGACCTGACAAAATCCAAATGATGCAAGAAATGGCTAAAATGAAAATGAAAATGGGTGCTCACGCGCTAAAATTTCAGCCAGGTAAAGATGAACGTTTTGAGATGAAAGAAGAATATGGCATGCAGATGGATGATATGAAAGGGATGGAAATGGACGGTAAGATGAAGATGGATCATTCTAATATGAAAAATAATAAAATGGCGAATGATATGAAAATGGATTCTACAATGTCCCATATGGATCATTCTAAAATGGGAAATAGTGATATGAAAACGGATGAAAAAGAATCAAACACTATGGAGGGAATGGATATGTTTTCAGAATACAACTATGATTATTTGAAGTCTCCTGAAAAAACAACGTATGCAAAAGGCACACCAGTTAATGAAATCCTGTTGAACCTCACAGGGAATATGAACCGATATATTTGGAGTATGAATGGTGTTCCCTTGTCTGAAACTGATAAGATAAAGATAAAGGGAAATCAAGTTACAAGAATCACTCTAAACAACCTTACAATGATGCATCATCCTATGCATTTACACGGTCACTTTTTTAGAGTTATTAATAAAAATGGAGAATACTCGCCCTTAAAACATACCGTAAATGTTCCGCCAATGGAAGAATTAACTATCGAGTTTTATGGGGATGAATATGGAGACTGGTTTTTCCATTGTCATATTTTATATCATATGATGGGTGGTATGGCTAGAGTAATGAGTTACGATACACCTAGAGATACTAGAATGGAAGCCTATCCCGTTTCAAAATTGATTAAAGAAACAGATTTATGGTATTCTTGGGGAATGGTTGATGTAGCTTCACATATGACTGGTGCAACATTTATGACGTCCAATATTAGAAACCAGTTTACGCTTTCGGCGGAATATGGATGGAACGAAAACCTTGAAGCAGAATTTACATATGAACGCTATTTACACGATTATTTACGTGTTTTTGGTGGTGTAAATGTTGAAAATGAAGGAGCCGATAGTTTGGATGAAATCAATACAACCGCTATTGCAGGAATTAGGTATTTAACCCCATTTCTGTTTAGTCTAGATGTTCGTATGGATAGTAAGTTACGTCCACAAATTAGTTTGAGTCGTGCGATAACTATTTTTCCAAGAACGGTTCTTTTTGGAGTTTATGAGTATCAAGCAGATTTTGGATGGGTAGATGAATTACCACTAGGTGATAGCTTTAAGAAAGAAGTCGTCTGGAGTGCAGGAATTGAATATTTATTATCTAGAAATTTTTCAATTATAGGTAGTTATGACAATCGCTTTGGAGCAGGTGGTGGACTATCTGCACGTTTTTAATAAAACAAAATAAATCACAATTAATATTAATAATCAAAATCAAATACAAAATGAGCAAATTAAAAACAACATTAGGTATCGTTGCGATAGCATTCATAACCTTAACAGCAGTGTCTTGTAAAGACAACAACAAAGAACAAAATAACACTGATGTAGACCATTCCGAAATGAATCACGATAATAGTGATGGTCACCACGATAGTGAAAAAAAAGACATGGCAATGAGTGGAGATGGTAATTCAGAAGTCATATTAAACGATTATTTCAATCTTAAAGATGCATTGGTTGCCGATGATAATGCTAAAGCCAAAGAACTTGGTGCACGCCTGGCAACAAGTTTAGGGAAGCTTGATGTTTCTAGTTATACAGATATGCAAAAGACCGATTTAAAAGATATTATTGAAGATACCGTAGAACACGCAGAACATATTTCTGAAAGTGATATAGCACACCAGCGAGAGCACTTTAAAATCTTAAGTGAAGGTGTAACGGATATGGTCGCAATTACTGGAACTAAAAACACGCTATACCAACAATTTTGCCCAATGTACGATGGTGGTAGTAATTGGTTAAGTATGAGTGAAGAAGTAAGAAACCCTTACTACGGAAGTAAAATGCTGAAATGTGGTAAGGTGCAAAAAGAAATTAACTAGATGAAGATTGTAAAAGTCATAGCATTAGTATTATTGGTAGGGTTTGTGGGGATACAATTTATTCCCACAGAACGCAATCAAAACGATACAGTACCCAAAACTGATTTTATGTTAGTCCATAATGTTCCTGAAAAAATTCAGCAAAAGTTACAGGTATCCTGCTATGATTGCCACAGTAATAACACGCAATACCCTTGGTATAATAAAATTCAACCCGCTGCTTGGTTTTTGGAAGACCACATCAAAAACGGAAAGGCCGAACTGAATTTTAGCGAATGGGATTCGCTTTCTAGCCGAAGAAAATCGAGTAAACTTCGATCAATTATCAAACAGGTAGAAAGCGGAGAAATGCCTTTGTATTCTTACACTTTGATACATAAAGAGGCAACATTCACAGAAGCGGAAGCCAAAGAAATGATCAATTGGATCACACAATTAAAAGATAGTTTATAAACAATAATTAAATATAGAAAAATGAAAAATTTAAAAATGAGCATAGCAGCAATGCTATTGTTAGTCGTTTCTTTTGCAAATGCACAAATTAGTGACGTAAAAGCAGAGGCGGTTTTAAGTGATTACTTCAATTTAAAAGATGCTTTAGTAGGAGATGACACTAAAAAAGCAGCACAAACAGGCACTAAACTGGTAGCTTCTCTAAAAGCATTTGATATGAGTGGTTATACAAAAGAACAGCAAGAAGAGCTGGCCGATATCATAGAAGATGCTACGGAACACGCAGAACATATTTCTGAAAGTGCCATAGACCATCAACGCGAGCACTTCAAGACGTTGAGCAAAGATATGACAGATATGGTGGCTATTACCGGCACAAAAACCACCTTGTACGAACAGTTTTGCCCAATGTATGATAAGGGTAGTGCTTGGTTAAGTACCAGTAAGGAGATTAGAAACCCGTATTACGGGAGTAGAATGCTGAAATGTGGAAAAGTTCAAAAAACTATTCAATAGATAATTCCTTGTAAAAATCTTCTCGATATTCTGGTTTATTAGTTAGCAGAAAGTTGTAAGATAATAAGGATATCAGAATAGTTAAGACCTGTCTTGGGAAGGAAAATAGTTAGTGTTAAAACCTTCCCGTGTCAGGCACAATAAATTTTGAAAAAGAAAAGTTGATTTGGTTAATAGCAGCCTGAACATGGGAGAGAGATTAAATCCTTTAATATAAAGTCTCTCTTCCTATGTCAGGTATTTAAAAACTTATGATGAAGAGAAGTTTAGTGAAGAATGCTTGGTTTTGAGGGGTAAACATTTTGGTTGGTTTATTAAAGTTTATCTCTCACTTTCAAGTAGTACTTATAGGCTTATTACCATTGCAGGCAAACTATTGGTAATGATAGAAGTTTCCTTTAGCTTTTTGGTATTGCAAACATTAATAGAATTCACGTTGACAAATAAATTCTGAAAAATTAAAATTATGAAAATTCATTCGCCGTCACGAAATAAAAAATAAATATTAAAGATAAAACCTTATGAAACTACGTATTCCTATTAGCCTATTGTTATGCACTTTTCTTTTCGTGTCCTGTAAACAAGAAAAAAAAGAAATAATTACGGAACAACCTCAAGCTGAAACGACCTCGAAACCACCAAAGAAAGTATTAAGCCCACATACGTCTGCAATGGCGATGATAGGGGACGCACATATCCACATCGACTATTCATCACCGGGTGTTAGGAATAGAATGATATTTGGAGGTCTATTGGCTTACGATCAAGTTTGGTAAGCTGGTGCACATATGGCGACTTGGATAGAAACCAATAAAGATTTAAACATTGAAGGAAAAGAATTGAAAGCTGGCAAATACGGATTATTTGTAATTCCTAATGAGGAAGAATGGAAAATCATTTTCAATACCAATTGGGATCAACACGGTAAAGATGAATATGACGAGAAGGATAATGTATTACAATTTAAAGTAACCCCTAAAATTTCCGAAGAAGTTCAGGAGCATTTAGAATATAAGATAACAAAGACTTCCGATGCATCAGGCACAATGAGTTTGAGTTGGGAGAGGGTCGTTATTGAATTTCCATTTGAAGTAAATTAAAATGATTAAAAGAAAGACAGCTTTTAAAATAAGAAAAACACATCGCTATTTAGGCCTTTTTATTGGCATTCAATTTTTGATGTGGACTATTGGTAGCTTGTATTTCAGTAGGACGGAAATTGATGAAATTCACGGAAACCATTTTAAGAAAGATGAACCTGAACAGATTTCTTTTAACAACTTAATGGGGATTGCTCAACTTAAAAATTTGCAATCCATTCAAACTTTAGAATTATTGGAAATTGCCAAAGAGCCTCATTATTACTGTTAATTACGGTATTAAGCGGTTTTTTACTTTGGTAAACCTTATCGCCAACCATTAGAAAAGTTTTTAAAAAGAAACAAAATAAGTAACACTAAAATCAACATAAATGGAAAATTCAAATCAACACAAAAAGAAGAATCAATACACAAAATTTGTAGGTATGTTGGC
>CBFHJN010000110.1:0-9438 GCA_965655805.1 Flavobacteriaceae bacterium | reverse complement strand
TACAACCAACAACCCACAAAACATGAGTAGCGCGCAACTAGAAATACAGCTTATTGCCAGTTTGGTTGCTTTAGCCTGCGCGATTCCAGGCACGTTTTTAGTATTACGAAAAATGGCTATGATTAGTGATGCGATTAGTCATTCTATTTTACCAGGTTTGGTGATCGGTTTTTTTATTACACAGGATTTGAATTCGCCTTTACTCATACTTTTAGCAGCTTTAACAGGAGTGATTACAGTAGTTTTAGTAGAACAAATTCAGAAAACAGGTTTGGTAAAAGAAGATACAGCTATTGGACTCGTATTTCCTGCATTATTTAGTATTGGTGTTATATTAATTGCGAAAAATGCCAACGATGTGCATTTGGATGTTGATGCCGTTTTATTAGGTGAATTGGCTTTCGCACCTTTTGATCGGTTAATTATTTCTGGTATGGATGTCGGTCCAAAATCCTTATGGGTAATTGGTACGATTCTAATCATTACCATTGGTTTGTTAATTGCCTTCTTTAAGGAACTTAAATTAAGCACGTTTGATGCTGGACTGGCAGCTTCTTTAGGATTTTCTCCTGTGGCTATTCATTACGGATTGATGACGGTTTCATCAGTAACAACCGTTGGTGCTTTTGATGCTGTTGGAGCTATTTTAGTCGTCGCACTCATGATTGCTCCTGCCGCAAGCGCCTATTTATTGACAACCGATTTAAAAAAAATGCTAGGTTTGTCCATGACTTTTGGCGTGTTTAGCGCTATTTCTGGTTATTGGTTGGCACATGGCTTGGATGCTTCCATTGCTGGTTCTATCACGACTATGTTGGGTATATTATTTTTAATCGTGTATTTATTTGCGCCTAGTAAAGGGTTAATCGCTGTGATGTACCGTGAAAAACAACAAAAAATTGAAGTCTCACTCCTCACCTTTTTACTGCATTTAAAAAACCATACCGAAGCTAGCGAGCGACATGTGAATCATCTTTCCGAACATATCAATTGGCAAAAAATTCGGGCGAAAACGGTTCTGGATTTAGCTCAAAAAAACAATATGATTACCATAGTAAACAATCTTGTTTCCTTAACCGAAAAAGGCGATGTTTTCACCACACAAGCTATTGATTATATCATTACCAATGAAGATGCACAGATTGAAGATATGAAGGATGATTTCTTCTTGTTTAGGGGTTAGTCAACTGAAAAAAATTATTCCTTCACCAAATTACGTCCAACCAACCATTCCACATCAGACTTAAAAATTCGTAACGTTGTTGGTATCTCACGATTAGATTTATCCCTAGATGATTTTGTGCTAAATCGTGCTTCCGTGTTATTCCAATTTAACGTATGTTTTACATCAAAATCGGATTCAGTAGTAGAGAAATAAACAATATTCTTTTTCAATTCCCAAGTGCCTTTCCCATAGGTATTGGACTCTGGAGGATGCATACCATCAAATTTTTTACAACTATGAAACTCGAAAGTACCATCTGAATTTAACGTAAGTGTCTCTTTATAAATACCGTTTGAACCTTCAAAATTTAATTGATAGGTACCAGAAACGGTTTCCGACTGTGAAAATAAAGCAGTTTGAAAAAGTATAACAGCAAAAAAAAGAATCTGTTTCATGATGTTTTGGTTTAGAATATCATGGCAGCAATTATGATGCCAACACAAAAATAACCTTAAAATCCTTGCTCCTTCTGAAGTTGCTCATAAGCATCCTGAACTTGCCTGAACTTTTCTTCAGCGCCATGCTGATGTTCTTTTCCTAAATGAATGACACGATCTGGATGGTATTTTTTAGCCATTTTTCGATAAGCTGCTTTGATTTCGGTAATGGTTGCTGATTTTTCAATCTCTAAAATTTTATAAGCATTATCGCTACTGTTATAAAACATGGCTTTAATGCTTTCATAATCAATAGCACGAATGCCTAAATAGCCTGAAATGGTATAAATTTTATTCACTTCAGCTTCCGTAACATGACCATCTGCTTTGGCTATTCCAAAGAGAAAATGTAATAATTGCAAACGCGACGGATGATCCATCATTTGCCTAATTTGTAGACAAACCTGCTGTACAGGAATTTCCTGTTTGTTGATATTTTTAAACAACTGAAACGCATGATTCGCTCGTTCTTTTCCGTACATATGAGCAAACTGTTGACGCACAAAATCCAATTCACGTTGATCTTGCTTACCATCTGCTTTTATAACTATGGACGCTAAAATCAATAAACTCACCTCAAAATCGCCAGAACGTGTTTGTGGCTGTGATGCTCGTGAACGGTATGTTCTACCTTGTTGTCCTTGTCTAAATACTGATTCCAAATCCGTTCTATCTGAAAACGCATCAACCAATCCACCCAAAGCCATGCCAATTATGGCGCCAATTGGACCTCCAAACGACCAGCCTAAAGCAGCTCCTATCCATTTTGAAAAATTCATCTAATTATTTTTTTTAATCTAAAATTATTCCTGATTTTTAATAAAAACGAAGGATCAAATATTCAGATTTTTGAAATCCAACCTATAAGTTTTATTTATCGGTAAATATACTATTTGTTAGTAGATTGCTTATGGCATTTGTTACACAATTGGTATCTTTGCAGAACAATTATTATTAATCAAATAAAACAGAATATATATGTATCCAGCAGAATTAGTAAAACCAATGCGCGAAGATTTAACCAAAATTGGTTTTGAAGAATTACATACTGCCGAAGCTGTTGATGCCACTTTAGCAAAAGAAGGAACAACACTTGTGGTTGTAAATTCTGTTTGCGGTTGTGCAGCAGCCAATGCACGTCCAGGCGCTCGTATGAGTTTAGATAACAGCAAAAAACCAGACCATATAGTAACGGTTTTTGCAGGTGTAGATAAAGATGCAGTAAACCAAGCACGTCAGCATATGGTACCGTTTCCTCCAAGTTCACCGTGTATGGCCTTATTTAAAGATGGCGAATTGGTTCACATGCTTGAACGTCATCATATTGAAGGGCGTCCAGCTGAAATGATTGCCGATAACTTAAAAGATGCGTACAACGCCAATTGTTAAAAACAACATTAAAATAGATTTAAAACCACGATTATGTCGTGGTTTTTTTTGTGCTTGAAACAGTTTAAAGTAATTTAGCATTACCAAATAGACGACCTAAAATGGAAAAATTTATTGCCTATATTTTAACGAGTATTTATGCCGTTTTATTTTTGTTAACATTAGTTGTGTTTCACGCAATCCAATGGTTTTGTTTGAATGTTTTTGGTAAAAAAGCCCATAAAAAAAGTGTGGATTGGTTGCAGTTTTTTATCATGCGTTGTACCAATATTTTAGGAACACGCTACTCCTTTCGTAACACATTTGACGTTCCAAAAAACCAACCTGTTATTATCGTATCTAATCATCAAAGCATGTATGATATTTCGCCCATCATGTGGTATTTACGCGAAATAAATCCAAAATTTATTAGTAAAAAAGAACTTGGTAGAGGCATTCCCAGTGTGTCTTACAATTTACGTCATGGTGGAAATGTGTTAATTGATAGAAAAAATCCAAGACAAGCCTTACCAGCTATTATGAAGTTTAGCGAATATATTGAAGAAACCAAAGGCACAGCCGTTATTTTTCCTGAAGGAACTCGAAGTAAAAATGGCGAACCGAAACCATTTCAAACAAAAGGATTAGAAATTTTATTGAAAAAAATCCCTTCGGCTGTTATTTTACCATTAACCATTAACAATTCTTGGAAGTTGTTAAAATATGGCAAATTTCCCATGGGAATTGGAAATCATGTAACGTTAACTGTTCATAAACCTGTAAAATTGGCTACCTTTGAGGATAAAGCCCAGCTAATTGAGCATATAGAAACAACAATTGCCTCGGCTATTGAACTTTAAAATATAGTGTTATGTCTTTAAAAAACGTCCGATTAGAAGTCATGCAACACCTTGAAAAAGATGTGGATGCACTTATAGAAAAATATTTAATTCCAGTGGATAGCATTTGGCAACCATCTGATTTTTTACCGAATTCTGAAAACGAAAATTTTTTAGAAAGCGTGAAAGAAATTCGAGAACTCTCCAAAGAACTACCTTACGATTTCTGGGTGGTTTTAGTAGGCGATATGATTACCGAAGAAGCTTTACCAACCTACGAATCCTGGCTTATGGATGTTGAAGGCGTCGACCAAGTTGGTAGAAATTCTTGGGGAAAATGGGTTCGTCATTGGACGGCTGAAGAAAACCGACATGGCGATGTGCTGAACAAATATTTGTATCTGTCAGGACGCGTGAATATGAAAGAAATTGAAAAAACCACCCAACATTTAATTGCTGATGGTTTTGATATTGGAACCGATCGTGATCCCTACAAAAACTTTTTATATACCAGTTTTCAAGAACTAGCAACTTATATTTCTCACAATCGTGTAGCTAAATTAGCCAAGGATAGAGGCAACAAGCAATTAGCTAAAATGTGTAAAATTATTTCGGGTGATGAAATGCGTCACCATCATGCGTATTGCGAATTTGTAGAGCGTATTTTTGCTGTAGATCCGAACCAAATGATGATGGCATTCCAGCACATGATGAAATTAAAAATTACCATGCCAGCGCATTTTTTAAGAGAATCTGGCAATAAAATAGGAACCGCTTTTGAAGAATTTTCAAACACAGCACAACGCATTGGTGTTTACACATCAGCAGATTATGTGGATATTTTAGATAAGTTATTAGTCCGTTGGGAAATTGATAAAATTACCAATCTATCTGACGAAGCTGAAAAAGCAAGAGATTACCTCATGAAGTTACCATCGCGTTTAACACGATTATCAGAACGTATGAAAGTACCCGAAAACTCATTTCAATTTAAGTGGGTGGAACCGGCTTCCTTGAAGTAAAAAAACGCTAATTAGCTAACCAATTTTATGAAAAAAATATTAATTGTATTACTGATTTCAACAGTAAACACCTCGTTTTCTCAATCAAGTCCACAGAAATTAATTGATGAGTTTTTTACGACCTATGAAAAAGATGCAGGCAAAGCCGTTAGGGAATTGTATGCAACTAACAAATGGATGGAAAGAATACAAGATGACATTGAAAATATTATTGGCACAGTAAATAGTTTCACGGAAAGTTATACAGGGAAATATTATGGCTATGAATTAATCGCAACTAAAAAGTTTGCGGAAAGTTTTAAGTTATACTCGTATCTTATAAAATATGACCGACAACCTATTCGGTTTATTTTTAAATTTTACAAGCCTAATAAGGAATGGCTCTTGTATTCCTTCGCTATTGACGATAATTTGGAGGATGAACTTCAAGAAGCAGCAAAACTATATTATTTGGAATTAGACAAAGAATAATTATTCAATCTATTCTTCAAAAATTAGGCTATTACTTACAATCTAAAAAAGCAAAATTAAGTATGCTTTTCACTCCTTTTCTATTAGGTTTTTACTTACCCATTTTACTACATTAGCGTCTTGAAATATTGTAAAATTCTCATGAAAAATATTTGGATACTTCTAATTACAATAATGTCTTCGCAAATAGCTGAAGCACAATTTATAAAAGAAAAAGCTATAAATGCGCAAATAGGGTATGCCTTAAGTTTCCCATACCAAAGTGTAGATGACATTACTGATGATGGCTTTTTTATTCAAGGGGAATTCGTTTTAAAAGCGGCCTCTTGGTTTGAAATTAGACCTTATGCTGGGTTGATTCTAACAAGCTCAAACGGTAAAGACATTAATGAAAATCCAACGAATGAAAAAGCTGAAACGAAAGCTTTTTTATTAGGTGGAAAAACTAGAGTTAGAGCGCCCATTCCATGGGTTGCGCCTTATGTTGAAATTGGAATTGGTGCATCTATAGGAAAATTTGAAACGTTTACAGCTTATACGAACATCAATAAAAGCGGTTTTATTTATCACATTCCTTTTGCTTTTGGTTTGGAATTGGGTCGTAATCATGATATTGATTTAGGGTTTACGTATTATATACAACCAAGCATTGAACAATATGCTGGTGCTTTTGCTCTTGGAATTTCTATACCTTTAAAAAATTGATGGAAGCGACTTGTTTTGTTAATTATTAATTCACAAATTCCCTTCAGAAATCTGGAGGGAATTCTTATTTTTATAACCCTATGAAAAACCAACAAACTATAACCAACACGATTACTTTTGTAAAAAAGGAACTCAAAAATGCCGAAGGTGGTCACGATTGGTTTCACGTTGAACGGGTTTATAAAAATGCGCTACTGATTTCTAAAAGTGAATCTGTTGATACATTGGTTACTGCTTTAGGAGCTTTATTGCATGATATTGCGGATAGTAAATTCCATAATGGCGATGAGACTATTGGTCCAAAAAAAGCACGCGAATTTCTGTTTAAAGAAAACGTTGATTCCAAAACCATTGAACATGTTATTAATATTATAAAGCATATTTCTTATAGTTCAAGTTTAGACCCTAACAAGTCATTCACATCACCTGAATTAGATGTTGTTCAAGACGCAGACCGTTTGGATGCACTTGGCGCTATTGGCATTGCCAGAACCTTTAATTATGGAGGTTTTAAAAATCGAGCACTTTATAATCCGGATATTAAACCTGATTTGAATATGGATAAGGAGACCTATAAAAAATCGGATGCGCCAACCATCAACCATTTTTATGAGAAATTACTGCTCTTAAAAGAGATGATGAACACTAAAACAGGCAAAACAATAGCTGAAAAACGCCATCAGTTTATGGTTGCATATTTGGAACAGTTTTATGCTGAATGGAATGGAGAGCGCTAAATTTCAGGAAACAAAAACCTGACAACTTAAGAGTCATCAGGTTTTAGATATCAAATAATGATTAATTTTTATTTCCCTGGAAAATCAGCCTTCCGTTTTTCTAAAAATGCCGTTGTGCCTTCTTTGAAATCCTCGGTACCGAAGCAATTTCCAAATTCTTCAATTTCCACCTCATAACCATTTACACCATCTTTAAAATTGGCATTAACAGCTTTGATGGCACCTTTAATAGCAACAGATGAATTACGCATAATTTTTCCAGCTATTTTTTCAGCTAGAGGGATTAATTCTTCCAATCCGGTAACATGATTAACCAATCCGTATTCCAAAGCCTGATTGGCATCTATCATACCTGCGGTCATAACCATTTCCATGGCGCGACCTTTTCCTACTAATTGCGGTAGTCGTTGTGTACCACCATATCCAGGAATAACACCTAATGACACCTCTGGAAGTCCCATTTTAGCGTTCACACTCGCTACTCTAAAGTGGCAAGCCATAGCTAATTCCAGTCCGCCACCCAACGCAAAGCCATTAACAGCTGCAATAACTGGCGTGTTTAAATTTTCAACAAAGTCAAACAAAATTTCCTGACCTTTTGCTGCTAATTGTCCACCATTATATTCATCAAAATCGGCGAATTCAGAGATATCTGCACCTGCAACAAAAGCCTTTTCGCCACTTCCAGTTACAATAATTACTTTTGTATCGGAATCTGAATTGGCTTCTTTAAAAGCCTCATGTAATTCCTGAATGGTTTCTTTGTTTAGGGCATTCAGTTTTTGAGGTCTGTTAATAGTTATGGTTGTTAAACCATTTCGTGTTTCAGAAAGAATATTATTATATGACATATTTGCAAATTTTTTAAAAGTATGCGACTAATTACAGCACACTAGAAATTAATGAATTATTTATTTTTTAGGAATCGTTACGGTAAACGTAGTTCCTTCATTTAGTTGCGATGTAAAGGTAATATTTCCATGATAAGTTTCCACAATATTCTTAACCATTCCTAATCCTAATCCCATACCGCTTGACTTGGTTGTGAATTTCGGCTCGAATATTTTAACCATATTTTCTTCTGAAATTCCTTTCCCATTATCTGTTACAATAATGCTAACGGTTTCCCGATCATCCCGAACCTCTACGATTATTTTAGGCGTTTTTGAACTATTGTCTGGAATGGCTTGAATACCATTTTTGACTAAATTCGTTACCACGCGAATAAGCTGTGTTCTATCAAAATTAGCAATGATTTCCTGTTTATCCGCAATAAAAACAATATTGTCTTCATTAAAAATATCTAAAGCCAGCTTAACAATATTGACCACATTCAAGGTTTCATTTTGCTGTGCTGGCATTTTCGCAAAATTAGAAAATGCCGAAGCAATAGAACTCATGGTATCAATCTGCTGAATTAAGGTTTTACTGTATTCATCCACTTTTTGATGGATATTTGGGTCTTGCGGATCGAATTTTCGTTGAAAACTCTGCACACTTAATCGCATAGGTGTTAGCGGATTTTTAATTTCGTGTGCTACCTGTTTTGCCATTTCGCGCCAAGCTTGCTCGCGTTCACTTGTGGCTAATTTTACAGCACTGGCTTCCAATTCATCAATCATGCTGTTGTACGATTTTACCAAAATAGCAATCTCCTCACTAGTTGAACTCACATCAATTTTTTTATTTCGCGTTTCAAAACGTGTTTCATTCATTTTATCACTTATGGTTTTAAGTGATTTTGTGATGTATTTCGATAATAAATAGGCCAATCCAATAGCAATAATCAACATAACAAAGTAAGCGTAGCTTAAACGCTCCAAAAATTCTTTTAGTTCTTTGTTTAAAAACTCATCATCTTCTAAATAATGTAAATTTAATATGGCTAATGGCTTAAAACGTTTATCGGTAATAATAGAATAAGATGATAAATAACTATCGGAATTTTCCAAAGTTTTATTCACATACCGATGATCTAGAGTATGAGAAATGGTATTCAGAATATTGGCATCTAAACATTGGGTAAGCGAATCTGAATCAAAACTAGCTTTTGATGATTTTAATAAGCCACCATCCAAATTGTAGAGATTAATTTCCATATTATGAATGGCTGCAATTTGATAAATGGCATCTTTAAAAATAAGGGACATCATTTCTGGGCTAACTTCGTAGGTGGTTTCCTTAATGGTATAATCTATACTAGACCGAATGTTTTCCTCCTTTCGCTCCAAACGGTCTTGATGATACTCACGAGCCTCCTCATTATATTGGTAGATGGTGACGCCAGCAATTAAGATAGATGCCAATAAGACCAACAAAATCATGGCAATAAAAATGCGTAATCTTAAAGAGAGTCTGGCTAATTTCATGTATTACGTTTGAGTTTTAAAGTTAACAAGAATTGCGCCAAGTTACTTATGCATTCGGATTTTTGCTTCTTATATTTTTATAAATCTTGAAACCTAACATCAATAAAATGCCTAGAACAAAAATTCCAATAACACCAAACACCCAATTTATAGCACTTTTTAAAATAACTAAAAACACGACGGCAAACAGGATAAAGGTGGCACCTTCGTTCCATAGTCGCATAAAATTGGATGTTTTTCGGACATCATCCTTTTGCAATTGTTT
>CBFHJN010000109.1:0-9482 GCA_965655805.1 Flavobacteriaceae bacterium | reverse complement strand
TAGCTACTCTTTTACCCCAAACCCCAAAAGGCTATGAGCGCAAGCGCATATTAATGTATTTGGGGTAAAACCGCTACTTCATATGATGCGAGCCTGCGGGTCGCTGCGGCCAAACCCCACATATATAATAGTTAGATAAATAAATAGTGACTTTTAAATTCAAATGATTCAAAATTTAATTACTACTGCCGATTCAAATATGTGGGGCTGCGGGTGTCACATTTTTTGAAAAGTTCCAAATTGCAAATAAGATAACCCTGAATCCCTGCGAAAGCAGGGACCTCTTTTAAGTACTATCAAATTTTTTCGTACTAGATTAACCTGTAATCTCAAGGGGTTATCCTATTTTGCAAAACATGCAAGAGCAACTCATGCAATCGGCCATTCCATCCTGCCCGAATCGTTTTTACATTTCGGATTGGCTATAAGTAATCATTCAAAGAACATGCGCCTACACCATTAAATACATCAATATACACGCGCTTTAGTAAGCGCCAAGCCTGAAATGAAAACGATTACCAAAACCTTCCGTGGCCTCTTTTATTCGTCGCACTTGCCATAACATAAACAGTCAGTTACCATCCAAACAAAAACATCAAAAAATGCGCCACCCTTGCGGTAAACCGTTGCTGTGGTACGCACTTTTGCCGAAAAAGGCAACGTGCTGTTACCACACCACCCTTGCTAAACTCGCAGCCGGCTCGCGCCTTAAGGATTACCTGCTGAAATCATATCTTTAGTCTTCAAAAAAAAACAAACATGATAACAAAAACAATTCAAATTACAGAAGTATCAGTCGATGAATTAGCAAACCTAGTAGCAGATAAACTAGTACTAAAAATTGAAGCTTATTTAAATAAAATTGCCGCTACAAAAAATGAAGTATTATTAACCAGAAAAGAAACAGCCGAATATTTTAAAGTAAGTTTAGTCACAATACATCATTGGACTAAAAATGGAATTTTAAACGCTACGTATATTGGAAATCGCGTTTATTATAAAAAACAAACAGTTTTAGAAATTGTAGAAAAGCAAACTAGAAGATTAAAATAAAAAAAACAACAAAGATAGTAGCCTCCCTCCAGCCCCACTATAATACTATAAAGTTCAAGCCCTACGGGTTTTGAACAAAACTTTTTTAAATAAACAAAGGGGCCTTTATAGGCTTAAGTTCGCTAAAAAACTTTCATCCAAAAAACTTGACAGTATTTCCTCGGCTACAGGTTTTTTGCTTTCTTTTTTCTTTTTCTTTTCTTCCGAAAAAAATATGAAAGGGAATAGATAGTTTTTAAAACAACATGTATAACGAAAGAACACTGACGACCTATTAGCAGAATACGCCTATATATTTTTTAGATAAAGAACATAAAAAAAGGCCCTTTAAGAAAGAGCCTTTGCCTATTTTTTGAAGAAACTGAAAATATAATTTAAAAGTTTGGCCACTAAATAACTGACAGAAGCCCCTATACTAGCCATAACAACCGTGAACAGAATAGCATCCAAACTAATATTTAAGGCGATAGAAAAAAGCGTGCCGCCCAAAAATCCGATTTTAGTATGGACATTACCAAAATCCATCCTATTCTTTTTTATCTGAAGGCTTATCAATAACAGCCGCCTGACTCACAGCTGTAGCCACTGTTCCGGCAACGGCCATATAAGTGGCAATGGTAATAACAATGGCGGGCAAACTAATGGGAGCTGTAATAATAGCACCGCCAGCAGTGGCAAGAGCAATACCGATATTTCTCAATATCTTGAAAAACTTCGGGGTCGGTTTTTTATAACGTTCTACTAAATTCATAATATTATGTTTTTTTTAACCGCTCGTCATTCCCTCCTTTTAGGGAGGGCTTTTAGTGGTTAATGGTTAATGGTTAAAAAAATAAGTTCTTTGCGTTCAAAAGCTTGATGACAAAGCGAAAGCAACTTTTGCATCGCCAATTTAGAGGACCATCCAGTGCCAATGCCAGAAAGCTGACTTACCGGTGCCAAACACCCTTCTAATTCAGTTGCAGCGTCATTAGCCTGGTGAATCAAAATCAATTGCCTACCCGCAACCGACTTCACATGTAAATGATTCCCCAACCGACTTGAATTTCGGTGTTCTAATTCATAAACCCCTTCGGGAATACAAGACACCAAGCGCTTATTTTCCAGCCAAGGCAATTCAATCATAAAACAGAGAAACCGACCATTAATAAAGAGGGCACCATTGGTACCCTCTTTAAAATACTGTCTTTGGAGCAGCAAATCCATCTTACAAGGTGTCTACTAATGCTACAGAAAGTGCATTAAAAGCACCATTTTTAAGCGGATACATCTCGCCATTCACTTCTTGATAAAAGGCAATACCAACAACCTCTAAAATCGGTAACACCGAGTTAGCAGTAAGCGTGGCATTCAAAGCAATAGCAGCCGTATCTGGAGCCGTATTCGGTAAAATACCAGTCGCATCTGTTTCAAAAACAAAGGTTTCATTCACAAAATCGACTTCGGCAGCACCCATTACAATGCTGAAATGCGTAGTTCCGATTGGAGACGCAATACGCACAGTAGGACTAAAAGGCGCTAATGTTACATCCCCACTTCCAGAAACGCGATCTAAAACCACATTATATGGAGCGAATAAAGTAGAAGCTAATTTACCGTTGAGGTTAAACTCAAAACCTAAAAGCCTATTTAAATCTCCACCTTGAACGGTTCGCTCACCTCTTGTATTCACAAGGTCCGTTTTAATAATAGCCACCAAATCTTTAGTCAATCTACTAACAACTCGTTTGTCTTTGGCATTCTGCAGCAACACCCGAATCGAATTCCTAATCAGCTTACCGGCTTTACCTGCACGCCCAAATTCAGAACCGTTTTCACGCGTTCGTTGAAACGCAGGATCATTCGCAATACGATTACCATCAATACCGCCTTTAGTACGCGCCAAATGCCCGTCGCTTGTCTTGTAAAAGGAAATATCATCCAGAGTTCCCTTTAATTTTATAATACCAGTTTGTCTTGCCATGGTTTCAAAGTTTTTTAGTTTTATCAAAACTCCGTATCTTTAATAAGCAATCCCAAAAGCACTTCCGGCCCATGCCGAAAAGTGCCTTTTTTGCCAATTTAAACCTATAGATGATGGTAGGATCATGTATAGATAAAGCATAGATAAAGTATGAGCAACATCAAAAGACTATGTATTTACCCAAAAGATATTATGCGTATCACTGGCCGAAGTGAACGCTATAGTCGCCAGCTGTTTAAAAAAATAAAAGAGCATTTAGACAAAAAGGATCATCAGGTCCTAACAATCAAGGAGTTTTCAGAATATGCTGGTATTGAAGAAGATATGGTAAATAGATTCATTTAGAATCAAACGGTTCGGTTCACTATTCGGTTCACTCCATATTTTTTAGATGTTTAATTAGTTGATACACAGCGTAGAAAGAGGAACTGGATAGTTCCTCTTTCTACGCAAAAACCCTTGTAAATACATGATTTACAAGGGTTTATTTTTTTTTTAGCTGACAATCCAGTTGACAATATCTCCTTTCTACAAGTTAAAAGAAGAAAATACTTTTAACAATACAATTTATTTTAGCAAGGTTAAAAAATTAATCAATTAAAGCCTACTTAAGTCTTCCAAAAATAATTCTATAATTACACATATTGCTTGAGCAAGAATGTCGAAGCAAATCAAAATTAATATTTGTTTCACTTGAACTAAAAATATCATTAAAAAATATTAATAGAAGATTAATTGAATGTATAAAATATCAATTTTAAACTACCATGATAAAATGCTAAAAAGATGGATGGTTGTAACAAAAGTTACATAGTTAAAAACTATTATAACTTATATTTGTAATAAATTAATCTAATACATATATATTATGGATACTACAGAAATAACAAAAGAGGAGCAATCATTTTCAATGCCAAGAATTGGTGATAAAGCACCAGAGTTTAAAGCAGTAACAACACAAGGTGAAATTAATTTTCCTTCAGATTATAAAGGAGAATGGTCAATTTTATTCAGTCACCCAGCAGATTTTACACCAGTTTGTACATCTGAATTTATGACATTTGCGCATCAAGAAGAAAAATTTAAAAAAGCCAATTGTAACTTAATTGGATTATCAATTGATGGTTTATATAGCCATATTGCTTGGTTAAGAACTATTAAAGATAAAATTAAATTCAACGGTATGGAAAACGTTGAGGTTAAGTTTCCCTTAATAGAAGATATTTCTATGAACATTGCTAAAAAATATGGAATGATTCAGCCTGGAGAAAGCGAAACACAAGCGGTTAGAGCTGTCTTCTTCGTAGACCCAAAAGGAATCGTTCGTGCAATTATTTATTATCCATTAAGTTTAGGAAGAAATTTTGATGAATTATACAGAGCGTTAATTGCCATGCAAACTTCTGATAAATTTAATGTAGCTACTCCAGCAGATTGGTATCCTGGTGATGATGTTATTGTATCTCCAGCAGGATCTTGCGGTGTTGCAGAAGAACGCATGACATCAACAGAAGATTTAGAATGTCATGATTGGTTTTTCTGTACTAAAAAACTGGATAAAGATTTAGTTTTAAACGAAATTCTCAAAAAGTAAAGTTTATTAGACTTATAATTTATCATTTCATTTTTTTTGATAAAAGTCCCTCTAAAATTACTGTTAAAATTTCGGTCTAAAACACAAATTTGGACCGAAATTTATTACTTTATTGCCTAACGAAAGAAAAGAAAAACTATGAATATTAGACAATTTGAAGATAAGCCGTTAGCACATTATTCTTACGCTATTATCAGCAATAATGAAATGGCTGTTGTAGATCCAGCTAGAGACCCTAAGCCCTATTATAAATTAGCTGAAAAGCATAAAGCAAGAATAGTAGCAATTTTTGAAACACATCCACATGCCGATTTTGTTAGTAGTCATTTACAGCTGCATAAGGAAACTGGCGCAACTATTTATGTTAGTAAACTTGTAGGCGCAAATTACCCACACCAAACGTTTGACGATGGTGATTCCTTAAAAATAGGTGACGTTTTATTCAAAGCCTTAAACACACCAGGTCACTCACCAGATAGTATTACAATTATTGCTGAAGATGAACATAACAATCATGCTATGTTTTCTGGAGATACGTTATTTATTGGAGAAGTTGGCCGACCAGATTTAAGAGAAAAAGCTGGCAACATGAAAGCAAAACGAGAAGATTTGGCTAAAAGTATGTACCACACTATTAAGAATAAATTCAACGATTTACCTGATAGCACAGTTGTTTATCCTGCTCATGGAGCTGGCTCGTTATGTGGTAAAAATATGAGCGACGACCCATCTAGTACTTTAGGCAAAGAACGAGAAGAAAATTGGGCTTTTAAAAAAATGACTGAAGATCAGTTTGTAAATCATATTTTAAAAGACCAGCCATTTATACCATCTTATTTTGGCTTTAATGTCGATATTAACAAAGAGGGAGCGGATAATTTCGAATTAAACATTGCAAAACCAACGTTCCAGTTTAAAATAAATGAACTTAATATTGATGACGTTTTAATTATAGATATTAGAAATCAAAAAGATTTTAAAAAGAATCATTTAGCAAACAGCATTAACATTATGGCTGAATCTGAAGATGATAAATTTGAAACCTGGTTAGGTTCTATAGTAAAACCTGAAGAAGCGTTTTATATTGTTTTAAATTCCATTAATGAGCGTGAAATTATTCTAAATAGAATTGCCAAAATAGGATACGAAAAACAATTGAAAGGTATTGTGACTTTAGGCGATACCGACTTTCAAAAGTCGAAAGAATTTGATTTAAATTATTTTAAAAGGAATCAAGACCAATACAGCATCATTGATATTAGAAATCAAAGTGAATTAGAAAATGGTAAATTCTTTAAAAGCGCAATTGCTATTCCGTTGAATGATTTAAGAAATTCTAAAGATAAAATCCCAACAGACAAGCCAATAGTAGTGCATTGTGCAGGTGGATATCGTAGTGCTGCAGGAAGTAGCATTATTGCTAACCAATTAAGCGGTGTTGATATATTTGATTTGGGTGACGATGTGAAAGAATTTCAATAGTGAAAGGACCTAAATCGAAAAAGGATTATGTTTTTGTAGGCATTCAATTAGTGTTATTTGCTATCTATTTATTGCCTGTATATTTAAAAGTTTTCAACTTTCCTGAATGGTTGCAATATTTGGGTTTAGTTATATTTGGATTAGCTATTGTTTTTGGTGTAGTAGCATTGCTTCAAATTAACATCAAATTTTCGCCTTTTCCAACACCTGTTGCTAATGGAAAATTAATAACCA
Organism: Flavobacteriaceae bacterium; assembly: GCA_965655805.1. Taxonomy (GTDB): domain Bacteria; phylum Bacteroidota; class Bacteroidia; order Flavobacteriales; family Flavobacteriaceae; genus Algorimicrobium. The sequence goes on along the minus strand of CBFHJN010000109.1, from coordinate 3,156 downwards.
ACGGTGCATATGCAATGGCCAGACATCCTATTTATTCGGCCTTAATTTTTTCGGGTATAGGCTACGCAATTTATCAGGCATCCGTCTTTAAATTATTAATTACATTTTTTTACTATTCATTTTATTTTATCTTAAATCTAAATATGAAGAAAAATTGCTTAACCAAAAATTTCCAGAATACCTAGCTTATCAAAATAGTACAAGACGATTTATTTAGAAAATCAAATTTCAATGCCAAAAAAGAATCAAGGATTTAAAATTACAACACTTACAGGTCTGGCTTTAGTTGTAGCAAATATGATTGGAACAGGCGCATTCACTAGTTTAGGATTTCAGTTAAAAGATTTGCACAACCCAACTAGTATACTTGTTCTTTGGGTTTTAGGAGGTGTTATTGCATTATCAGGTGCTTTTAGTTATGCCGAAATAGGTACGCACATTACACGGTCTGGTGGAGAATATGCCTTTCTTACAAGGTTGTTTCATCCGCTTGTTGGATATTTATCCGGTTGGATTTCCATAACCGTAGGTTTTGCAGCACCTATTGCTCTTTCAGCAATGGCATTTGTCGCCTATTTCCCGTATTTTAATTTAAATCCGAAATGGTCAAGCATTATTTTAATTGCGTTGATAACCCTAATTCACACTAAAAACTTGTCCTTAAGTTCCAAATTTCAAAATATAAGTACGGTATTAAAAATAGCTATTATAGTTGCGCTTATAAGTATTGGGATTTGGCAGGAACCTTCTTTTGATAACACTAATATTTTAACCGATTCATTTTATACAAACCTTATATCACCAGCCTTTGCGGTAGCCTTAATTTATGTAAGTTATTCCTATTCAGGCTGGAATGCAGCAGCTTATATAACTGAAGAATTTAAAAACCCAAAAAAGTCATTACCCATTGCCTTAATTGGAGGTACAATTTTGGTCACATTCCTTTATACTTTATTGCAGTTTGTATTTTTAAAACACGTGCCAATTCCAGAATTAACAGGTCAATTAAATGTAGGGACTATTGCCATGAATAAAATGATCGGTGAAAATTACGGACAGTTATTTGGTTTAGCAATTTCGTTGTTACTTGTGTCTGGAATCAGTGCCATGGTTTGGGTAGGATCCAGGGTAACTTCAAGCATTGCTCAAGACTACCAGTTTTGGAAGTTTTTTAAAACTGAAGATAACAAAATTCCGCAAAGAGCATTGTGGTTACAATTTGCCATAAGTGCTTTGTTGATTTTAACCGGAACATTCGAACAGATTTTGATTTATTGTGGTATTTTATTGACTATATCTTCAATGACAACCGTTTTAGGGGTTTTCAAATTACGATATCAATATAAAAACAACCGAACCGGTAATTATAAAAGCCCAATGTTTCCACTTTTTCAGCTGATATTTATTATATTATCGCTATGGATGATTGTATATGCTTTTATGAACAATCCTTTTGAAATATTAGTTGGATTTGGTAATATTCTGTTAGGATTAATAACCTATTTAGTAAGTAAGTAAGTAAGCAAATGAATAATAACTCTAAAACAAATTAAAATGAACACAAAAAATATTTTTTTTGCAGGATTAGTAGTTCTGGCTTTGTCAGGTTGCAAGCAAAATAAAGAAGAGCAAGAAAATCAGGTAATGAATCCTGAAACAACAGAGGAAAATCACCAAGAAAAACACCATGACATGGACAGTACAAAAACGGCAAATGACCATATGCATCGCAGCTCAACCGAAGACTTAATTAAACGGTTTGATTCACCTGAACGCGACGCTTATCAAAAACCAGAGTTAGTTCTTGATTATTTAGGACAACTTGATGGTAAGAAAATAATGGATATAGGCGCTGGTTCTGGGTACTTTTCAATAAAATTAGCAGAAAAAGGAGCTCAAGTCATTGCAGCCGATGTGAGCGATGAATTCCAAGAGGCCTTAAAACAGCGTATTGAGGATAATAACCTTAAGAATATAGAATTAAGAAAAATTCCTTACGACAGTCCAAATTTAACCGATGAAGAAGTGGATATGGTACTGATTGTAAATACGTATCATCATATTGAAAACCGAGCTGACTATTTTGCAAAAGTTAAAAAAGGAATTAAATCAGATGGCGAGTTGGTGGTTATTGATTATTTCAAGAAGGAACTTCCTGTAGGTCCACCAGTAAACCATAAAATTGATATGGAAACTGTAAAACAAGAATTAAAAGAAGCTGGCTACACGCAATTGGATGTTAATGTGGATTTACTACCATACCAATTCATAATAAGAGCAAATTAAGTTATATCAAGTGTTTAAAAACGAATCCTTATTAATAAAGGGTTTACAGTGAAGTACAACCTATTAAATTCTACAAGAGCTTGATATATTTCTATATGAATTTTAAAATTAAGCATGAAAGATTTACTTTTAATCTATGCTAATTTTGTAATATGTATATTCATTCATCTAATTATTAGTAGTTTATCGTAATGAACACCTTCGACATACATTAACTATGTATCTCGGGAATAGTTTTAAAAAGTACTTTTGTAATTTATTATGATTTTTTTCATAATTGTTTTTAGTAAGATATTCTGTAAAAATCTGCGGGAAATATTCAAATAAATCCCGCAGCTTGAACAGTTTTACTAAAATTAGTATTTCATTTTAATGAAACTCGTAATCCGTTTGAGGAACGGTAGAAAAAGAATATTCTCCAAGATATTCGCAATACGCGCGTCCTTCTAAAGTTGGCGATACTGGCGAATTTGCCTTAAGATATTCTTCAACAGCTTCATGAATGGTGTAATCTTTTACTTCTACATCCTTCACATTTACCATTCTACACAAATTATCTATTGGGTCTCCAGGACGCACACAGGCTGAAATGCTATAATATTCATCATCTTGCATTTCTTCGCCTTTTACGGTTATGGAATTAATGCGTTTACCTCTTTCATTCTGACTATTAAAATCAACTTTCATACCAGAAAAACGCACCAACCAACCACCAAAACGTTCGGTTGGGTCTTGAGAAAAAGCGTTATGCATTTCTTTTTCCAACCAATCTTTAATTTGTTTTCCAGTTACTTTTCCTGTTTTTACAGGTTCGTTAACAGGCAATAAATTCCATAAATTAGCTCTTGTAATTGGTGCAGGATTTCCGTC
>CBFHJN010000108.1:0-9646 GCA_965655805.1 Flavobacteriaceae bacterium | reverse complement strand
AAGTAGAACAAGTTGTAGCGGTTTGCATACGTCCTAAAATGGTATTGGTAACACGCATAACCTGACCTGCACCATTACAGGTTGAACAGGTTTTGTAAGTCGTTCCAGGCGCTTGTACTTTACGTCTAACTTTAACCTTTTTCTCTACGCCATTGGCTATTTCCTCTAGGGTTAGTTTTACACGAATTCGCATATTGGTACCTTTAACACGACGTTGTCCACCACCGCCGAATCCAGAAAATCCGCCGCCTCCACCACCGAAAGCGCCACCAAAAATATCGCCAAACTGACTGAATATGTCATCCATATTCATATGGCTACCACCAAAACCACCATTACCATCAAAGGCTTGGTGACCAAATTGGTCATAACGTGCTTTTTTATCAGCATTACTTAATATTTCATAAGCTTCAGCCGCTTCTTTAAACTTCGTTTCTGCTTCGCTATTATCAGGATTTTTATCAGGATGATATTTCAATGCCATTTTCCGATAAGCCTTTTTAATTTGGCCTGCATCGGCATTTTTATCAATTCCTAAAACCTCGTAATAATCTTGTTTTGCCATATTTTATTGTCCTATAACTACTTTTGGAAATCTTATTATTTTATCACCTAATTTATACCCTTGCTCAACAACATCAATAATTTTGCCTTTTAAAGCCTTATTAGGTGCTGGAATTTGAGTAATAGCTTCATGATTATCTGGATTAAAATCATCGCCAGTTTGTAAATCAACAAGCTCTAAACCTTTATTTTCCAAGGTGTTTTTGAATTTATTTCGAATAAGCTCTACGCCTTTCAATAAGTCTTTTTCTTCTGTTTTTGATATTTCTGCATATGCGCGATCAAAATCATCTAAAACTGGCAATAATGCAACCATCAGTTCCTGACTAGCCGTTTTAAACAAATCAATGCGCTCTTTGGCAGTTCGTCTCTTATAATTTTCAAATTCTGCAAACAATCTTAAAAATTTATCCTTTTCAAGGGCTAACGCATCATTTAACTGTTCTTCAACGGTTCTGGTATCTTCAGAAGTCTCTTCGTTTTTATCTACTATTTGCTCATCTACTTGCTCATTTGCAGTAGCTTCGTTTTTATCTTTCTTGCTCATCGTGTATCTCTAATTTTTAAAATACTTTAAACGGATGGCAAAAGTACTGCCATTATCATTAAAATGTCAAAATGTCACATAAATAATTTAATATAATTTTAAACAAAATTAAATTTATATCCATTAATTTTGCAGCTTAACACTAAAACATATTTACAAATGAAAAATCGTTTTTTAACAATCTTAACTTTAGCATTAGTTGTAACATTTGCAAGCTGTAAGGATAAAGCGCAAGAAGCGGAAACTACAGAAGCCGAACAAGCAACAGAAGTAACTGAAGTTTCTACAAAATATTTAGTTGACACCAATGCATCTACAATTGCATGGAAAGGCTTTAAGCCAACAGGATCACACACTGGAACTATTCAAATTGAAAGTGGTGTATTTACAATGAATGGTGATGCTATTGAAAGCGGAAGCTTCTTAATTGATATGGCATCTATTAATGTAACTGATATTCCTGCAGAAGAGGAAGACAATGCAAAATTAGCTGGTCATTTGAAGAGTCCAGACTTTTTCAATGTTGAAGAATTTCCTGCATCTGCTTTTGAAGTAACTGGGTTTACTTCAGAAAATGGCAAAATGATGTTATCTGGAAATCTTAAAATGAAAGATGTTGAAAACAACATTTCTATTCCTGTAACTGTAATAGAGAATAACGATACTGTTACTATTACTAGTGAATTATTTTCTGTAGATCGTTCTAAATGGAATATCAAGTATGGTTCTAAATCGTTCTTTGATGATTTAGGCGATAAGTTTATCAACGATGATATGGAATTACAAATTACAATTACAGCTAATAAAGCATAATAATAATTTAAATTTTATAAAAAATCCGCTGCAATTTAAAATGTAGCGGATTTTTTTTTACTTACTTGTTAAGTAAATTTTGTAATGCTGGTTTTATATGAACATACTCAAACTGGAACCCTGTCTCTTCTATCTTTTTACTACTTACGCGTTGGCTTTCAAATAGTAAAATATGCATATCTCCCAAAATTAATTTCATGAGCGCTTTGGGTATATTTGGTAGAAAAAGTGGTTTACTCATAATATGTGCTACCGTTTTGGTTAATTCCGTGTTTGTAACCGGATTTGGTGCAACACCATTAACAACACCTTCTAATTTATGATTTAGTACATAAACAAATACACCAGCTAAATCCGAAATATGAATCCATGATTGCCATTGATTACCACTTCCAAAAGCAGCTCCAACACCAAATTTGACAGGTTTCACTATTTGAGGTAACGCACCTTCATTAGCGTCTAAAACCAAACCTATGCGCACTTTAGATACGATAACATTTAATTCTTTAAAAGTATCTGTCATGGCTTCCCATTTTTCGACTACCTGTCCTAAAAAACTAGTTGAAACTTCTGGTGTTTCCTCGTCGTAATAATTGGTTAATGAATCTGGATAAATGCCAATAGCACTAGCTGAAATTACATGAGTTACTGTATGCTTCTCTTTCTCTAACGTTTCTTTTATTAACCGTAATGTAGCAAGTCTGCTATTTATAATCTCATTTTTATAAGCTGCTGTCCAGCGATTTGCAATGGTAGCTCCTGCTAAATTAATAATGGTTTCTACACCATCCAAACAGGTTACATCAATTTCATTATGGCTTGGATTCCAATAAAATCCTTTATAGTTATCTTGATGTTCAATTTTTTCCTTGGACGTCGTTAAGTAATGAACTGTCATATTTTGATTATGACATTGTTCAACAATAGCTTTCCCTATTAATCCAGTGGCTCCCGTAATTAAGACCTTCATGCACAATTTTTGTATAAAGATACGGATTAGATAAGCGTCTATAGGTGCTTTTAAAGAAGGTTTAACAGATTTAACTTAAGATTATATTGGTTTGAAATTCCTGTGTGAGATTCTGAAATTTTAAAGAAAATAATTTTCAGGAATATTCGGAGCCTACCTTTTAGAGGCCTTTAGCATTTAACTCACTTCGCCTCGTTGTATGTTTTTGAGCCTATCTTTTACAGAATCGTGACATTTAACTCAATCCATGTCGTTGAATGCTACGGGCTTTTTGGCCCTTAGCATTTAAATCACTTCGCTTCGTTGAATGCTACGGGCTTTTTGGCCCTTAGCATTTCACGTTTTCCGGGTGGTCCAGGAAGCCGCTCAACCACAAAACCTGCTGCTTGCATGGCACGACGAACACTTCCTTTTGCCGAATAGGTAACCAACACACCATTCGGTTTTAAGGCATCATACATTTTTTGGAATATGGCTTCCGTCCATAATTCAGGTTGTACACGAGCTCCAAAAGCATCAAAATAAATTAGGTGAAATTGATTAGAATTGGTGATTTCTTGAAATTTCTTTTCTTGTTTCGTGAGTTCGAAATCATCAGAAATAGGTGTTTTAATTTCCCAAGGAATACTATGAATAGTTTTAAATTTTTCTTCGGAGGATTCCCCTTTTAAAAGTTCAGCGTAGTTTAATTGATTGATTTCGGTATCTAAAACGGGATAAGCCTCTACACCCAAATAATCAACATGAATTTGTTCTTTTTCCGCCTTCAATAAAGTGATGATGGCATTTAATCCTGTACCAAAACCAATTTCTAAAACGGCTAAATTATTAAGCTTTAATTCTGAAATAACCGCATCGAAACCTGATTTTATAAAGACGTGATTGGCTTCTTGAATAGCACCATGAATGGAATGATATTGTTCATTCCAATCTTGAATTTGAATCGTTTTAGATCCATCACCTGTGGTAATAATCTGGCGTTTCAAAGCTATTTAATTAGTAACTTTTTAATACGCGGAATAGGTCCAGTACACTCCGTTTGGTGACAAGAAATACACACATTTACAACCGCATTGAAACGGTCTGTTTCTGACACATTGGAATCTACATTATACAGTTCCTTTTCCGCTTGAATAAAAAGTTTTGAAAAGCTCTGGAAAGTTTCATTTCGTTTTTTGAAATCAGATAATTCAGCCGTATGGATTTTAAGAAAGTCTATTGGAAAATCTTGTAAATCTTCACCTGCTAAAATCGATTTTTTAACATCCAAATTGTAAGCATACATCTGATTCATAAGATTTGCCATTTCCGATGGCTCATACATATCATAAACAATTTCCTGTTTATCTGTTGTTTCCATACTTGGGTTTTCTTCCGCATGGTTACAACTGGAAATCAAACAAAAAACACTAAAACAACCTAAAAATGTTCTCATTAGTCTTCAATTAGCAATACACCATCCGCTTCAAAGGATAAGGTTCTTTCTGTTTCGGTAATGGCAGCAATTTCTTCTGCGGTTTTACCTGCATCTTCAGCATAATGACGCTGTTCGTCAACAGAGACTTCCGTTATATAAGCTTTTCCGTTAATGATAACGTCTTTATCTGCTATATTTTTAGGCATAAAAAAACCATAATCTTTAAACTTAACCATAACTTCTTGATCATTTTCTAAATCCAAACGCATCCAACATCCTTTAGACTGACAAACACTATTTACTTTTGCTAATACTTTCGTTTGTAAGGTGTCACCAACTTTCATATTTTGATATTCTTCACTCATTTCAGAAACATTTAAAGCATTTTCTGCTTCAATTTTATCACCAAAAGATGCATAGGCTATTTCTGGTGCTTCTGTTTCAATAACCGTTGTTTCAACAACTTCTTCAGTTTTCTCGTTATTTTTACAAGAAAACGCAACAAACACTAAACATAACGCTAAAAATATATTTTTCATTATTCCCATTTTTTATAAAATTTAAAGGCAAATGTACAATTTTTTTAAGTTAATTTTAAGTTTTTTATAAGGCTAAAATTGAGTACTTTCGCAAAACCAATTTATGAAATAAAATGACCAAACAAACATACCAAGAAATCGATATAGAACGTATAGCAAAAACCAAAATCAATGATATAGATTTTAATAATCTAGATTTTGGTCGCAAGTTTACGGATCACATGTTTTATTGTGATTTTATAAATGGTGAATGGCAGCAACCTAAAATTGTTCCTTATCAAGCCATGACTATTGAACCGTCTGCACGTGTATTTCATTATGGCCAAGCTGTTTTTGAAGGTATGAAAGCCTATAAGGACGACAACGGGAATGCCTTTTTATTCCGTCCGGAAGACAACCATAAACGTATCAATATTTCGGCAGCACGTTTAGCAATTCCAGAATTTCCTAAAGAATATTTCATGAAAGGTTTAACTACCTTAATGGACATGGATAAAGACTGGATTAAACCTGGTGTTGGTAATTCGTTATATGTACGGCCTTTTGTGTTTGCATTTGAGCCTGCTATTTCGGCTGCGCCTGCACAAGCCTATCGCTTTATGATTATTTGTTCGCCTGCCAAGGCATACTACACCAATAAAGTACGGGTTCTTTTTGCAGAGCAATATAGCCGATCAGCTAATGGTGGCGTTGGATATGCCAAAGCAGCAGGAAATTATGCCGCACAATTTTATCCAACAAGTTTAGCACAGCAAAAAGGCTATCAACAAATTATTTGGACCGATGCCAACACCCATGAATATTTGGAAGAAGCTGGTACCATGAATATCTTTTTCAGAATTAATGATACTTTAGTGACAGCTCCTACTAGTGATCGTATTTTAGATGGTATAACTAGAAAAAGTATTTTACAATTAGCCGAAGATAATCAAGTAAAAGTTGAAGTAAGACGTGTTTCTGTAAGCGAAATTAAAGAAGCGGCAAGAAATGGTAGCTTGAAAGAAATTTTTGGAGCTGGAACAGCGGCTGTAATAAGTCCGATTTCGGCTTTTGAACATGCCGAAGAAGTTTTTGAAATTCCAGATGCAAACGATTCTTATGCAACTCTATTTAAAAAGAAATTATTAGATATTCAGCATAACCTATCTGAAGACAAACATGGATGGCGTTTTGAGATTTAATAACAAGTAAACAACTTTATGAAAATCCCCTCTTTGGGGATTTTTTTTTGTTTTATGACGACCTTCGCTGGTATTCTAATATACTCAAATTGAGTATTGTGAAGTATATATAATGGTCATAGTTTTACTACTGCTATTAATCAATTCTTCAAACATGAAAAAATTTCTACTAATACTCTGTTTTATTTCATTAAGCACGAACGCTACTTTAGGCCAAAATTGGCAAACGTCTAACACGGCTTTAACTACAATTAGAAATGTTTCAGCAGTGAACGATGACGTTGTTTGGGTAAATGACTCAAACCTAAACAATGGTTTTTCTATTTCAATAGATGGTGGAATTACTTGGGAATCCAAAAATTATCCATCCTTATTTATTGATAATAACTTTGGGCTTGGAATGTTAAGTGCTGTGGATACTAATACGGCCTATATTATTGTATCTCTTGCTGATAATCCCGCTTTGGTAGGACTTTACAAAACTACTGATGCTGGAGATACTTGGCTGCGTGAAGGCACAATTTTTAATTCTGTAGATGCATTTCCAAATCACGTTCATTTTTGGGACAACAATAATGGCGTTGCTGTGGGCGATAATTTTGAAGTTTTCGTTTATCAAAATGGCACATGGTTTGACCAATCATCGCAGGTGTCATCAGCCGGATTTTATTCAGCAAATAGTCCAGACTTTATCAGAATAGTGGGAGACAGTATTTATTTATTAACTAATGCTGGTACCATTTTAAAATCAGCAGATAAAGGCGTGACATGGACAGAATTAACAACACCTTTTTCAAATTTCGATAATTTAAGTTTTGAGTTTAAAGATGATTTAAACGGAATGCTTGTTTTTAATGATAATGCAAGCAATCAAATATACCTAACTGCAGATGGTGGAATTACATGGAATTTATCCGGATCAAACGTTGCTAATCTTCTTTCTAAAATAGAATATGTGCCAAATGAGGATAGGTTCTATTCAGCAGGAGTATTAACTCCAGAACTTGGATTATCTTATTCCGATGATAATGGTGCCACCTGGACAATAGATTCTCAATTTAACACACTTTTTGTCGGAGAAATTGAGTCTACTTCAAACGGGACACTATTTGCTGGTGTTGGATCTGATGTATATTATCAAAATCAAATTCCTTTAAATAATCTAATTGAAAACGCAATCTTAATTAATTCATTTCCATTTACAGATAACGATGTAAGATTGGATTTAGCTACTGCAAGCGGTATCAATGATTCTTCGGGTTGTCCAGTTGGTAATTATAATGCCGTTTATTACAAATTTACGGCAACGGAGTCTGCCCAATTTGAAGTTTTTATTGAAGACACCAATAGTGATCCTGTAGGAACATCCTTTGCCATAATTTATACAGCGCCAAATTTAAACGTCACTAACGAATCAGAATTAAGTATTGCGACTGCTTGTGGATTTAGCGCGAGCAGTTATTTAGACGTTGTACAAGGAACCAATTATTATGTTCTAATTCATCGTAGTCAAGAAAATGCCTCATCAAATATAATTTTTGAATCCACTCCAGTATTAGCTGTACCAGCAAGTGAACGCGACGCGTTAATAGCACTTTATAATGCCACTAATGGAGATAACTGGGAACGAAATACTAATTGGAATAGTACGGAGCTTGTGGGAAATTGGGAAGGTATTAGAACTACAAATATTGGTGGTATTGGTCATGTTTCAGAAATTAATTTAGGAGGTAATAATTTAACAGGTACGCTTCCAACAGAAATAGGTAGTTTTCCGGAACTTACTTATCTTGGATTATGGGGCAATCTTATAACTGGAAATATTCCACCAGAAATTGGAAATCTTATTAATTTAAAAACATTAGATATCACACCGAATACCTTTTCTGGCTCTATTCCAGATGAAATTGGTAATCTTATAAATCTTGAAGTGCTTTGGTTAAACCAAAATGGATTAACAGGAACAATACCGTCATCTTTTCAAAACCTTACGAGTTTAAGAGAGCTGTATTTAATGGGATCTGTTAACGTAGATTCTGAATGGAGCGATAGTGCCTATAATGGTGACTTTCCAGACTTAACAGCTTTACCTTTAGAAATACTAAGGTTGCAAGACAATTTTTTCCAATTTGAAGATATTGCTGATGAGTTTGCTACATACCAAGCCAACATTCCAGATTTTGTATTCAACCCGCAATATACCGTTGATCCTCCTGAAGAAGTTGAATCTGATTTTGGTGATGATATTACCTTGACTTTAACAGATATTCCTGGAACAAATAGACATAGTGCAAATAGAATGTCCGGAAATAGTTATCAATGGTTTAAAGATGCCAATTTAATAATTGACGCAAATGCTTCTAGTTACACCATAATAAATGCACAAGGTAATGACAGTGGTGTTTATTCTTGCCAAATAACGAATGCTGATGTACCTGGTTTTATAGTAACAAGATCAGATATAACCGTTGATGTTGGCGGCACCTTGAGTTTGGGTGAAATTAGTTTAAACCCTCTGGTAAATATATATCCAAACCCTACAGATTCTTTTATAAACATATCATTACCAGATTTAAACACGGAAACAAGTTTAATAATATATGATATGTTGGGAAAAAGAATTCAGCAATCGCAACTAAAAACCGAGAAGATCAAACTTGATGTAAGCGATTTTCAAAGTGGCATTTATTTGATGCATTTCAAAATTGGTGACAAAACACTCATTAAAAAACTGATTAAAAAGTAAACATTTTTATTGCAGTATTTCTCAAAAACCTCCTGAAGACGGAGGTTTTTCTATTCACGCTCTAAAATAGTATTAATATCTGGCTTGAAATAATTTGGCCCTTTCAACACCTTCCCATCTTCACGATAAATGGGTTCGCCATCTGCACCAAGCTTGCTCATATTACTGCGCTGAATTTCATTAAAAACATCTTCAATTTTATGTTGCATACCATGTTCTATTATGGTTCCACATAAAATATAAAGGATATCACCCAGAGCATCGGCAACTTCTACCAAATCACTATTACTAGCAGCTTCTAAATATTCTTCATTCTCTTCGCGCATTAATTTATAACGCAACATATTTTTATCAGAACCTAAATCGGCTTTTAGGGTTTCACTATACCCAAGTTTAAATGCGGTATGAAAGGCTTTTACCGCTTCTATTTTATTTTTCACAGTTGGTATGTTTTTAGATTAGTAGTATAATTTTCAGTTTCAATCGAATCAAAATAACAAATTAAAAACGTCTTTTTCAGTCGGAATTCAGATTAATTCAATGGAATTACATGAAGGATTTGGGTTTGTTTTCATAAATTTGCAAAAAAAATAATTCATGTTTAGTTCGGGACAAATAATTTTCGGAGGTCTTTTTGCATTTGCTTTTATTGCAGTTTTAATTTATGCTTATAGAAAAGATTTAGCGCTTCACAGAAAATATTACCGAGGAACTATTTGGGTATTATTGGCTTTTATATGTTTTGTTTTATTTATTGTTTCTATTAAATGGTTATTTCAATAAAATAACCTGTTTCTTCTGTCATTAATTATGATGACATTTAGCAAATTATAAGGTGTGTAATTAAACCATCCGTTATGAATACACTT
>CBFHJN010000107.1:0-9671 GCA_965655805.1 Flavobacteriaceae bacterium | reverse complement strand
TCCGAATTATTTGAAGCCAAAAACCAATTTAATACTGTTTTCCAAATTGGTGTTGCTTATAAATTTAATCTTACAAAAAATTAATTGTTATGTTACTAAAAGACTTTTATATAGTAAACAACCTAGAATTTACAGATGGTAAAGCAGTTGCCAATATTACCATTAACAAGGATCATGATGTTTTTAAAGGTCATTTCCCAGGAAATCCTGTAACTCCTGGTGTTTGTATGATGCAAATTATAAAAGAACTAACGGAAACGGTTTTAAGCAAGAAACTATTTATGGATTCGGCAAGCAACGTGAAATTTATGGCGCTCATCAATCCTTTTAAAACACCAGATTTAGAACTTACATTGAATATTGACGAAACCGAAACAGGAATTCGCGTTAAAAATATTACGAAGTTTGGAGATACTGTGGCATTAAAATTGACTACAACGTATCAAGTAATTTAAGATTCATGAAATATCTACTTTTAAGTTTTGTTCTACTTTTTTCAACCGCACAAACGTTAGATTTGAATACGGTTCGCCAAGCCTATAAAGACGCAGCGCAAAACCAAGAAAACGTTGATGCCTTCTACAAATCCATGCAAACGGTTTCAAAAACTGACCAAATGGAACTAGTAGCTTATAAAGGTGCTGCCATTGCCTTAAACGCCAAAAGTGCTAAAACGCTTAAAGAAAAAAAAGAAGGATTTATTGAAGGTATTAGCTTTATTGAATATGCCATTAAAACCGAACCTAACAACATTGAACCTCGATTTGTAAGACTTGGAATTCAAGAAAATACACCCAAAATTTTAAAATATAAAGATGCCATTGAGGACGATAAGCAGTTTATATTAAAACAATATCAATACATTTCTTCCAGCAATCTTAAAATGCACATAAAAGATTTTATTTTGCAGTCTTCGGTTTTTACAGATGAAGAAAAATCAGCCCTATAGCATGAAACAATTTTTTATTTTATTCATATTATTTATTAGTTTTAATAGCTTTTCTCAAGAAAAAATTAATGGTACGCTCGATGAAAAATATGAAGTTGTAAAGCAACGAGTTAAAGAAAGTATTGACGCATCTGCTTTTGATGAAGACTCCAAAAAAAGAAGATATAAGGTTGTTTTTGAAGACGATAATATGCGTCTATTAATCATGAAAGCCAATGGTTCGGCACCCATTAATAAGGGGTTATTATATGATTTTTCTAGAGTTTTTAAATTTGATGACATTTCTTTTCGACGAAAGGATGTTGCGTACATAAACATAAGAACGTATTTTCTAGATAAAGAAAACTATCCGAAAAGAAAAAAATGGGTTAAAATAAAATTAATCATGAAAGTTTTTGGACACGAAAATGCAAAAATTATTATGGAAGCCCTTAAAGATTACAATGCGCTTTTAATTGAAAAAAAAATGAATTAAGTTTATTGTTTTTTAATTAAAAAACGATTTCACAACAAGAAAAAAACTAACCATAAAATCCAAATAACCTAACCTATTATGCAAAAAATCACATGCCTATTACTATTCTTATTAACCATTTCAGTTTCTGCTCAAGACTTTATTTTAACAACTAATAACGAAGAAATTTCAGTTAAAGTTGAAGAAATAAATATTGAAACCATTTCGTATAAGAAAACAGAAAATCTTAATGGGCCAATCTATCATATAGAATTATCTGATGTTGCCAAAATAACCTTTGAAAATGGAACTGTGGAAACATTTCAATCGGTATCATCCAACACGTCCGACCCTGATGATATATCCATGGCAGAAACTAAAGCATTTCTTTTAGAAAACATAGATAAATATTGCTATGAGCATAATGGGCATATGAAAAAAAGCTTGAAAGCAAGCTTTGAAGGTGATTATTTAAGAATAACTGCCATGAACAAAAAAGGAACAAAATCTATAAACTCTTGGCTTTTCGACTTTGAAAACGTGTATGTTTTTAAGGGTATAGATAAAAGAAACAATGATCAAGCTTACCTAAATATTTATGTGCCTTTTTTGAAATACGAAAAGAAAGATAAATGGGAAAAAATGAAATTGGTTATGAGTGTAGATGGTCATGAAAATGCCAAATCCATTAAAAATGCTCTAAAACATTATTCCAATTTACTTAAGGAACAAAATAAAAAACCAGGTCAGAAATTTTAGTTTTAATCATTTAAATTATCCTTAACAACAAAAATTCAGTAATTTCCAGTCGCTAATATAAAAGGCTATTTATAAGTGCAAAATCAAGCTACTACTCAAAAAATTACCGATTTAAAAGTCTGTGTTGTTATTCCTACTTATAACAATCAACACACTTTAAAACGCGTTATTGATGGTGTTTTAGCACTTACTACTAATATTATTATTGTTAATGATGGTTCCACGGATGCTACGGTTAAAATTTTAAAAGATTATCCCCATATTGAGCAAATCCATTTTCCCGAAAATAAGGGTAAAGGTGTCGCTTTAAGATTAGGTTTTAAACACGCCATCTCTTTAGGTTACGAATTTGCCATTACCATTGATTCTGATGGGCAACATTTTCCGAGTGATATTCCAAACTTCATTACTGAATTAGACCAACATCCTACAAAAGATAGCCTTATTATTGGTTCTCGAAATATGGAACAGGAAGGCGTTCCCGGCAAAAGTAGTTTTGGAAACAAATTTTCAAACTTTTGGTTTTGGTTTGAAACAGGTATTAAATTAAAAGATACCCAATCTGGTTTTCGGTTATACCCTTTAAAAATCATTGAAAACCTCAAGTTCTACACAACAAAATTTGAATTTGAAATTGAAGTAATCGTTAAAGCTGCTTGGAAAGATGTGAAGGTTAAAAACATGCCTATTCAAGTGCTTTATGATGAAACCGAACGCGTTTCGCACTTTCGTCCGTTTCAAGATTTTTCAAGAATTAGTGTTCTAAATACGTGGTTGGTTTTTCTTACGCTTATTTATTATAAGCCACGTCAACTTTTCAGAAATATTAAAAAAAAAGGCCTAAAACGATTTTTTGTAGAAGATTTTCTAGGCAGTCATGATTCGCCAAAAAAGAAAGCCCTATCTGTGGCATTAGGTGTTTTTATCGGTTACTCACCACTTTGGGGATTTCATACGCTTATTGTGCTGACATTAGCCGTGTTTTTCAAATTGAATAAAACCATCGCTTTTGCCTTCTCAAACGTCAGTTTGCCACCTTTCATTCCGTTTATTATTTATGCCAGTTTGGAGTTAGGTCAGTTAATTTTACAAGAACCTATTTCCTATTCCATAACAGATTTGATGGATAATTTTGAAGTTTTTAAACATCTTAAAACGTATATTGTAGGCAGTTTTGCTCTAGCAACACTTGGAGCCCTTATTTTTGGCTTTGCTGCATATTTTTTCTTCAGTATTTTTAAAAAGAAGAACCGCGTTTTACAAAATGAATAAACTGTTTTATAACATATATCTCTGGATTGCTTCTAGAAAATTAATAGCCTCTATAGGTTTAATTTTTGTAGTTCTAGGCCTTGTGTTTTTAGCTTCCAATATTACGTTTGAAGAAGATATTACCAAACTAATTCCTACCAGTAACAAAAACGAAAATGCTCAAAAAGTTTTAAAAACGGTTAATTTTGCTGATAAAATTATCGTGAATATCACGAGAGAATCTGGCGCTTCGGTTCAAGATTTAACCCAATATGCTTCGCAATTTATTGATAGTTTAGAAGCCAATTCACAACCGTATTACACCAAAATACAAGGGCAAGTTCCAGATGAAACCGTTTTAAACACCTTGGATTTTGTTTACGACAATTTACCGCTTTTTTTAGAGGCTGAAGATTACCGAAACATTAATAGCAAACTAAATACAGACAGTCTACAAGCCATAACAAACGCACATTACAAAACGCTTATTTCGCCTTCCGGATTTGTAGCCAAAGAAACCATTTTACGCGATCCCTTGGGCTTATCCTTCGTTGCGTTAAAAAAATTGCAACAACTCAGCTTTGGAGATGCATTTATTTTAGAAAATGGCTTTCTGTTGAGTAAAGACAAACAGCATTTGTTGCTTTTTATAACACCAACGCACAAATCTAGTGAAACATCAGAAAATGCGCTTTTTGCTGAACAACTTTATTCTTTACGTAACCAATTAAACGCCAATTTCAAAAACTCAGTAAGTAGCGAATATTTTGGAGGCGCTTTAATAGCCGTTGCAAACGCAAAACAAATAAAACGCGACATTCAATTAACCGTTAGTATTGCCATGAGCATCCTACTTTTAATATTGATGGTGTTTTATAAAAAACTATCCATTCCGCTTATTTTGTTTACGCCAACCGCTTTTGGTGCTTTGCTTGCCGTTGCTATGTTATTTGTAATACGCACCAATATTTCAGCCATTTCTTTAGGAATAGGTTCGGTTTTGTTGGGAATTACTTTGGATTATGCTTTGCATATTCTAACCCATATTCGGAGTAATAATAACGTTAAAGAGCTGTATCAAGAAATAACCAAGCCTATTTTAATGAGCAGTTTAACCACAGCCTTGGCTTTCTTATGTTTGTTATTTTTAAAATCGCAAGCCCTTCAAGATTTAGGAATCTTTGCAGCCGTTAGTGTTTTAGGTGCCTCTATTTTTTCATTAATTTTTATTCCGCAGGTCTATCGTTTAAAAGAAAAATCATATCAACAAAAAACTTTTTTAGATTCAGCTGCAAAATATCCATTTCATAAAAACAAATGGCTTATTGGTACATTAGTTATTCTTTTTGTGGTGAGCTTGTTTACGTATAACAAAGCTGGTTTTAATAATGATATTTCGCAATTAAATTATGAACCAGACGAGTTAATGCAAGCTCAAAAACGCTTGGATGCTTTAACCAATATTCAATCGAAATCGGTTTATTTGGCCGCTTACGGATCAGATTCCGAGGAAGCGATTACGGCAAATGATGCTGTTTTTTCAAAATTACAAAGCCTAAAAAAATCCAATCAAATTATTAATTTTAGTTCTATTGGTGCATTAGTTCAAAGCCAAAAGCAACAACAAAAACATGTAAAAGCTTGGCAGAATTTTTGGCAACCAGAAACCATAGCTTTTACCCAAAAAACATTAATTGCTAATGGTGAAACTTTAGGGTTTAAACCCACTACGTTTAATCAGTTTTACAACTTGCTTGAAACAGATTTCAAACCCTTGAATCTAGCTGATTTTAAAGCTTTGAAAACGGTTTCTATTGAAGATTATATTAGCGAAACCGATGACTTTTCATCGGTTACATCTTTAGTGAAGTTAGAAGACAATCAAATTAACACCGTTTTAGAAACGTTTCAAGACCAACCGAAAACTGTGGTAATTGATAGAAAGCAAATGAATGAAACCTTTTTAGGCGGATTGAAAAACGACTTCAATCGGTTAGTTGGGTATTCATTATTAGTGGTTTTAGTATTGCTTTTACTGTTTTATAGAAGCGTTTCTTTAACCTTGGTTACAGCTTTACCGATTGCATTAACCTGGTTATTAACCATAGGAATTATGGGTGTTACAGGCATTCAGTTCAATATTTTCAATATCATCATTTCCACCTTTATTTTCGGTTTGGGTATTGATTATAGTATTTTTATTACCAACGGATTATTACATCAATTAAAAACAGGCGAACGTGTTTTACCAACACACAAAACGTCTATTATTCTATCTGTAATCACCACTATCTTAGGCGTTGGTGTTCTTGTTTTTGCCAAGCATCCAGCACTTTTTAGTATTTCCTTGGTATCCATTATTGGTATTATTTCGGCATTAGGTATTTCATTTGTACTCCAACCACTATTTTTTAAATTCTTTATTGGAAGCAGAACCAACAGACCTGCACCTGTTTTACTTTTTATATTTTCATCTATTTCATTTACCTATTACGGTCTTGGAGGTCTAATTTTATCCATTTTTGGAATCACTATTTTAATGGTCATTCCTGTTAGTATGAAGAAAAAAATGGGCTGGTTTCATAGAGTCATGTCTAAATTTATGAAATCCGTTTTGGACTCCTACCCGTTTTTTAAAACAACCATTATAAATCCACATAATGAAGCCTTCAAAAAACAAGCAGTTATAATTGCTAATCACACAAGCTTTCTAGATATTTTGGCTGTTGGTATGTTAAGTCCCAAGATTATTTTTCTAGTAAATGATTGGGTTTACAACTCGCCATTTTTTGGTAAAGCTGTTAAATTAGCAGGTTTCTATCCCGTTTCTAGTGGTATTGAAAATGGTATTTCGCATTTACAGAAAAAAGTAGACCAAGGGTATTCGCTTATGGCTTTTCCTGAAGGCACACGTTCCTACACACATAAAATGAAACGGTTTCATAAAGGCGCTTTTTATTTGGCTAATCAGTTTAAATTGGATATTGTTCCTGTAATAATTCACGGGAATTCTGAAATATTACCCAAAGGAAATTTCGTTATTAAACGCGGTCAATTAAACGTAAAAATATTAAAACGGATAGCTTTTCAAGATAAAACCTTTGGAAATACAGATAGGGAACGTACTAAAAACATCAGTGCTCATTTTAAATCGGAGTTCAAAACCTTTAGAAATATCCAAGAAAATGCCACCTACTTTCATAACATGGTTTTGGAGGATTTTCGGTATAAAGGTTTCGACATATATCATACCGTAAAAAACGATTTACAATCAAATAAAAACATCTATAAATATTTGTGTGATATTTTAGATGAAAACGAAAGCATTACGCACATTTCAAATAGTTTCGGACAATTAGATTTTTTGTTAGCCGTTGATAGTCCAGGCAGAAAAATTACTAGTTTTATAGAAGATTCTTCTAATCAGAAATTGGTAAAAAATAGTTTTATTACAAATAATCACTATCATATTCAGGCTGTAAATAGCCTTCAGGAAGCTCTTGAAAACGCAAGCCAAACGGTTATTCTAAATTCCCACTTGTTAACAAATTCAGAGCTAGAATCGATACGTGAACAAAATGCCAGTCGGATTATTTTGCTGTTTGAATCTGCAACATCCTATTTGGCACTATTTGAAAAACAAGCTTACCACATAAACCATCAAGAACCGAATTTAATCATCTTAACTAAAAACTAATTTGAAACCTAAATCACATTATGATATTGTTATTGTTGGCAGCGGATTAGGCGGTCTGGTTTCGGCTGTAATTTTAGCTAAAGAAGGTTACAGCGTTTGTGTTTTGGAAAAAAATCAGCAGTTTGGTGGCAATTTGCAAACTTTTGCCAGAAACAAAACCCTTTTTGATACAGGTGTGCATTATATTGGTAGTTTAAACCAAGGTGAAAATTTATATCAATATTTCAAGTATTTAGGAATCATGGATGGCTTATCACTCAAAAAATTGGATGAAGATGCCTTTGATGTAATTACCTTTGATGACGATCAGCAATCCTATAATTATGCCCAAGGCTATGACCATTTCAAAAAACAATTAAACGCCTATTTTCCCGAAGAAACAGAAGCTATAAACACCTATTGTCAACAAATTCAAGACATCTGTGATACATTTCCGTTGTACCGATTAAAATCTGGAAAACCCTATGATGACGCTGTTTTTAAGCTTGAAGTTAAATCATTTTTAGAATCTATTACAACCAATAAACGCTTACAAGCCGTTCTGGCAGGCTCCAATTTTCTGTATGCTGGTGATGGCTACAAAACACCATTTTATATACATTCCTTATCCATAAATTCTTATCTAGAAAGTGCCTATCGTTGCATAAATGGTGGCAGTCAAATAACCAAATTGTTGGTTAGACAATTAAAAAAACATGGTGGTGATGTATTTAAACATCATGAAGTTGAAAATTTAGAATGCATAGATGGCCAAATAAAATCTGCCGTTTGCAAAAATGGCAATCGGATTGAAGGCAGCACGTTTATTTCAAATATAGAGCCTAAAATCACGTTAGGTTTAGTCGGTAAAGAGCATTTTAGAAAATCCTATACCAACCGCATTGAAAACATTGAAAGCACCATTGCCGCTTTTAGTTTATACTTGGTTTTAAAACCAGAAACTTTTAAATATATCAATAAAAATTACTACCATTTTAAAACACAAGATGCTGTTTGGAATGCTCAACATTATACCCAAGAAAGTTGGCCAGAAAATTATATGATATCTATGGGAATTAAAAAAGAGGATGCGGTTTATGGCGAAAATATGACCATAATGACCTATATGCGTTTTGAGGAAGTAGAACCTTGGGCCGACACCTTTAATACGGTTGCTCATAAAAATGATCGTGGTCAAACGTATGAAGATTTCAAAAAAGAAAAAGCAGAAATTATCCTTGACGAACTGGAGAAAAAATTCCCTAATATTCGCCATTGTATTCAGGAATACTACACCTCATCACCTTTGTCTTATCGCGATTATATTGCTACCAATCGTGGTTCCATGTATGGCTACGCTAAAGATGTTGACAAACCCATGCAATCCTTTATTTCACCTAAAACAAAAATTGACAACCTGTTATTTACAGGTCAGAGTTTAAATATGCATGGTATTTTAGGTGTGACTATTGGCGGTGTTTTAACCTGTTCTGAAATTTTGGGTCGGGATTATTTATTGCATAAAATTATAGCTGCTAATAAACCAGAAAACTAAAAATTCATGTTGAAATCTGCTTGGAACATACTCATTTTCGCTTTGCTTCTAACATCCTGTGGTGTTCAGAATTCGCTTCATGATATTCCAGATGTTTCTAGTTACAACCAAACAATTCCAGAACGTACACAAATTTCCGATTCTACGTTTACAACTGAAAATGGCTTATTGACCAAAAATACATATGGCCAATGGGAATTGTATGTAGCTGGCGATCCGTATCAAATTGGTCTGCAAACAGGCAGTTTAAGTCGCGAATTAATGGCTATTCAAGAAACGGCATTTTTAGGAAAGGTGGAAGAGCTGGTTCCATCAAAAACCAAACAATATGTGTTGCGAAAAATTTTAGCTTGGTATAACCGAAAAATGTATTTACACGTACCTGAAGAATACAAAGCCGAAATTTTAGGCGTTTCCAAATATGCAGGTGACGATTATGATTATGTGGCTGACGATTATTTGCGTTTACTGTACTTTCATAGTGCGCATGATATTGGGCACGCTCTGCAGGATTTAGCGCTTGTTGGCTGTTCCTCTTTTGCGGCTTGGGGAAATAAAACCGAAGATGCTAGTTTAATTATAGGACGTAATTTCGACTTTTACGCTGGTGATGATTTTGCAAAAAATAAAATCATTGCTTTTATAAAACCAACAAACGGTTATAACTTTATGTCAGTTACTTGGGCTGGCATGATGGGTGTGGTTTCAGGTATGAACGACCAAGGTTTAACGGTCACTATCAATGCAGGAAAATCCGATATACCGTTGGTTGCCAAAACACCTATTTCTATTTTAACGCGTGAAATATTGCAATATGCTTCTAATATTGATGAAGCGATTGCCATTGCTAAAAAGCGTCAAGTATTTGTTTCAGAATCTATTTTTATTGGTAGCGCAAAAGACAAACGTGCCATCACTATTGAAGTATCACCAAATAATTTTGGTGTTTATGAAGTTGAAAATTCCAATCAATTAATTTGCTCCAACCACTTTCAAAGTGATGCCTATGCAAATGATGAAAACAACC
>CBFHJN010000106.1:0-9673 GCA_965655805.1 Flavobacteriaceae bacterium | reverse complement strand
TGGGTAAAACCGGAAGATATGGTAGGCAGTATAAGTAAATAAAAATCAGTATATTACGCCTGCAATAATCACTAATTTTTAGAACATGAAACAAAAATCACTAGCAGTAACAGGGTTACTTTTATGGAGTATGTCTGTAAATTCACAAATTTCATTTGTAAAAAGCACTATAGATGCCAGCACAAGTGCAGAACCCTATACCATTGCTTCGGGTTATATAGATAACGATGCGTATTTAGATTTGGTAGTTGGATCAGATATTTCAGGTGAAGTAACTTGGTACAAAAATAATGGTGATGCCACATTTGCTTCTGGAATCATTTTAACAGCTACGGGTCCAAATGCCTTATCTTATGTTGAAGGCATGACCATAGCTGATATTAATGGTGATGGAGATAATGATATCATTGCTGCAAGTTATGTTGGTAATAATGTCGTCTGGTTTGAAAACAATGGAGACGAGACCTTTCAACCAGCAGTTTCTATTTCTTCTGCAATTGCTGGAGCTGGAACTGTTATAGTAGCAAATATTGATAATGATGCTAATGGTTATTTAGATATTATTGTTACTGCTTACACTGGAAATAGTGTTGTTTACTTTTTAGGAAATGGCGATGGCACATTTGGAACCCTTCGCTATTTAGTTCCTGTTACACCTGGTACGAGTCCAGGAACTATGGATATAGCTGATTTTGATGGTGATGGCGATTTAGATGCCGTTGTTGGTTTTACAGGAAGTGGAGACGTTAAGGTATATGATAATCGTGTAATGCAAGATGGTATTGATGGTTCTGGAAATGTCCCTTTTGTTGCTTATACTAACGAGGTTGATACAGGCAATGGATTTTTATTTTCAGTAATATTTGCAGATGTCAACGACGATTCAATTTTAGACATTGTTAAATCGGACAATAATCCTTCAGGTGGTGCTGATAACATTGCATGGTATTCCAAAGATGCGAGCGGAATTGGTACAACCTTTTCGGAAATTGATGTTACAACGACCATCAACAGAACAGCCGCAATAGGCATAGCCGATTTCAACAATGACAGCTATAATGATTTGGTAGTTGCTAATGGTCGCGCAACCGATAACGATTTTATATGGTTTACTAGCGATGCTGTTGGTGGCTTTGGAAGTGAAATTCTAATTGATGATAATAGTTCTGCTGCTTTTGATTTGGAAATTCAAGATTTTGATAATGATGGTGATTTAGATATTGCAAGTATCAGCTATTTACTTGATGATGTATTTGTATTTTATAATGATTTGTTCACATTAAGTACATCAAACTTTCAAGCTAATACGTTTAGCATGTACCCTAACCCAACATCCAACACTTTAAATTTTAAAACTACAACACAGGAACCTTTTAACGCTTCTGTTTATGATGTTTTAGGTAAAGAAATATTAAATACAACAGTTTTCAACAACACTTTAAATGTTTCTAAACTTACAAATGGTATGTATATTTTAAGAATAGAAAATTCAGATCAAACTTTGAAATTCGTGAAACAGTAAAAACGATTCACATTTCATAATTATAAATAACGCTAGCAATATTAATGTTAGCGTTTTTTTATTACCCAAAAATTAAAGAACTTTGAAAAAACGAACATTGTGACGACATTAATTACCAACATCCAAGAATTACTTCAAGTTAGAGAATCCAATATTTTAAAGGTTTCTGGAAAAGATATGAAGCATTTACCAACCATCAAAAATGCCTATCTTTTAATTGATGATGATACCATAGTAGGTTATGGCACTATGGATGAATGCAAAAATATTGAAGCAGATACGACAATTGATGCCACTGGCAAATTAGTATTGCCAACATGGTGCGATTCACACACACATATTGTTTACGCTGGCAATAGAGAGCAGGAATTTGTAGATAGAATCAACGGATTGAGTTATGAAGATATTGCTAATCGTGGTGGTGGCATTTTAAATTCAGCTGAAAAATTGCAACATACAAGTGAAGATGGTTTGTATAAACAATCTGCTAAACGATTAGTGGAGGTCATGAAATTAGGAACTGGAGCCATTGAGATTAAATCTGGATATGGTCTGACCATTGAAGCAGAACTAAAAATGCTTCGCGTAATTAAACGCTTAAAACAAGACTTTCCATTAAAAGTAAAAGCCACGCTTTTGGCTGCTCATGCAGTCCCTAAAGACTCTAAAAACAATAAGGAAGGTTTCGTTAATCTCGTGATTAATGATATGATTCCTAAAGTAGCAAAGGAACAACTAGCCAAATATATTGATGTGTTTTGCGAAAAAGGCTATTTCGATTTACAGGACACAGAACGCATATTACAAGCAGGAACAGCACATGGATTAATTCCTAAAATTCATGTGAATCAATTTAACGCTTTTGGCGGTATTGAAATTGCCGTAAATAATAACGCGCTGTCTGTAGATCATTTAGAAGAATTACATGATGATGACATTACACAACTTCTAAAAGGTGATACCATGCCTGTAGCATTACCTTCTTGCTCCTATTTTTTAAGTATTCCATATACACCTGGTCGTAAAATAATAGATGCTGGATTACCTTTAGCCTTGGCTTCCGACTATAATCCGGGCTCTACACCAAGTGGTAATATGAATTTTGTAGTAAGTACCGCTTGTATAAAAATGCGATTAACCCCTGAAGAAGCCATTAATGCAGCAACCATTAATGGTGCGTATGCTATGGGAATCAGTAATATGTATGGCAGCATAACTCGTGGCAAGAAAGCGAATATTATGATTACAAAGTCTATTCCTAGCTATGGTTTTTTACCTTATGCGTTTGGAAATAATCATATTGAAACCGTTATTATAAATGGACAAATTATATAATTTCACTTTAACAAATCAAAACCCATTATCTCTTGAATTATTAGATTTAGGTATTTCAAATTTTATTAATGCCCTAAATTACATTCAAAAAATACCTTACGGCCGAAATTCTAATAGAAGTGATTACACATTAATCATAAAAGAACAAAAAGGCACCTGTTCTACTAAACACGCCTATTTAGCGTCGTTAGCAGACCAAAGTCATGATATAAACCTATTTATGGGTATTTATAAAATGAATGAGAAAAACACGCATGGTGTTTCAGATGTATTGAAAAAATGGCAATTAGCTTTTATTCCTGAAGCGCATTGTTATTTAAAGATAAATCAAAATATAATTGATATTACTGGCATTGGCAATAGCGATGTTTCTTTTGAAGAATCCTTAATCACTGAAGAAGAAATTAAACCACATCAAATTGGCGAATTTAAAATAAGACGTCATAAAGCATTTTTACAAAAATGGATTCTTTCAGACGCAATACCTTATGATTTTGAAACTATTTGGCACATTCGAGAAGCATGCATAAAAAGTTTATCAGAATCTTTTAAATAAAAAAATCCCAAAAGTCTAAACTTTCGGGATTTGATAAATAAAGTAAAACAGAATATTATCTATTTAGTCTAATATGAATTCTGATGTAGATACTAAATCTTTCTGATTAAATACATTCACCATATAACGTCCTTTTTCAAATTTATCGTCTCCATTAGGCGATAAAAATTCACAAATATTTATACTCGTGTTTTCATAATTAAATTTACTAACTAAACTGTAATTCAATACTTTTTCACCAAACTCAATTTGCTCATTTGCACCCATAGTATTATTTCTTGGATCAATAACTTGAATGTATAGCTCTTGATCTCCTCCTTGAACTAAAGTATTTTTAGGTACAGTAAAACAAACACGAATTTTGTCTGCACGTCTAGCACTTTCAGTAGGAATTAATTTTCCTGAATTACGTTCTATAACACCATATCCTTTTAAACTAACTGCTCCTAAAACTGATGCATTACTTACCACTTCAGCTAATGCTGTATTTTGAACCAACAAAGAATCTGTGAACATAGTGCGTTCTTCCAAACGGATTTTTGTACTATCTAAAGAGGTAGCTAACAATTCATTTTCAATTTTCAATCGATCATTTTCTGTTAATAAAACATCCATTTCTTTTTGTAAGGCAGCATATTTTGATTTGTACCTATATAAACTTTGTACATTGGTTTCAGAAATTTTTAAGGAATCA
Organism: Flavobacteriaceae bacterium; assembly: GCA_965655805.1. GTDB lineage: Bacteria > Bacteroidota > Bacteroidia > Flavobacteriales > Flavobacteriaceae > Algorimicrobium. Next base: position 5,566 of record CBFHJN010000106.1, on the reverse strand, counting down.
ATTAATCCTTGAATACGCCCTTTGGCTTCAACTAATTTTTCGTTAGCAATATCATTATCGTTTATCACAATATCATATTGTTTGGCCATATTACTTAAATCATTCATGACCATTTCTTTCTCTTGCAACAATTGGGCTTCCGTTTCTTTCTTTTCATTATAAAGCTTGGAAGTATAAATTCCAGTTGCAACAAATAAAACCAAGGCAATTCCTAATGCCACTTTTAATCCCGTACTATTTTTATTGTTTTCCATAAATAAATTCGTTTTTAAAAAATTAAAGTTACTACTAATTTTGTGCTTTTTTAAGCAATTGTTTTTAAAGTTTCAAATATAAAGTACATTTATACTTTATAAATAATTTCACATAATTTATGGATAAACTGGTACCATTTAATGAGTCAAACCTTAATTCGCTACTTAAAAAGCGTTCAGATGAATCCAAATTTGGTGAACATATCACGTTAATTCCCCAAACTACAGATATATACGAGCAACTTTTAAATTTGGACGTTAAGTATATCGTTTTTGGAATTCCGGAAGATGTTGGTGTATTTGCAAACCTAGGAAAAACTGGAACTTCCAGTGCATGGAATGCTTGCCTTAAAGTTTTGTTAAATATTCAAAGTAACAAATTTACGCAGGCTAACAGTGTTCTGATTCTTGGTTATTTAGATTTTTCTGATGAAATAGAAAAAATGTATACCTTGGATCAAACGATTTCTAAAGACGTTCAAAAAGCACGAAAGCTCGTTAAAATTATTGATGCGCACGTTACTGAATTAATGTCTATAATAATTAGGGCAGGAAAAACACCTATCGTTATTGGTGGTGGTCATAACAATGCCTATGGAAATATAAAAGGGACATCATTAGCATTGAAAAAACCAATTAATGTCATAAATTTTGATGCACATTCCGATTTTAGGACTGAAGAAGGCAGACATAGCGGAAATGGTTTTAGTTATGCTTACTCTGAAGGATTTTTAAAGAAATATTTTATATTCGGTCTTCATGAAAACTACACGTCTGAAGCCATTTTTAAACAGTTAGAAGGAAACATGAATATTGAATTTAATACTTTTGAATCCATTGAAGTTAGGAAAGAACGCAAATTTAAACCAGAAATAAAACGTGCGTTACAGCATATTAATTCTAAACCATATGGCATAGAATTAGATTGCGATGCCATAACAAATATTTCTAGTAGTGCTATGACACCCAGTGGATTTAGTGTTAGTAAAACGCGTGAATTTTTGAATAGTGTTGCTAAAAGCAAGCAAGCCATGTATTTGCATTTATGCGAAGCCTCACCAACGAAAGAAAACGAGGTTCAAGTTGGTAAATTATTAACGTATTTAATAACCGATTTTATTAGAGCACATGCAAACGCTTGACATAATCCCTTTTGATAAAGTATATGCCAAAGACTTCTATGCGTTAAATATTGAATGGCTTGAAACCCATTTTTATGTTGAACCCTTTGATGAAGAGGTATTAAGCAAACCGGAAATCTATATAATTAATAAAGGTGGCTTTATTTTTTTTGTGCGCATTAATAACCAAGTTGTAGGTACTGTTGCATTGATGCCAACTCATAATCCATCTGTTTTAGAACTCACAAAAATGGCAGTTTCACCAGAGTTCCGTGGACAAAATATTGGCCAACAATTAATGCAATATTGTATAAACTTCGCTAGAAATCAACAGATTTCGCAACTACTACTCTATTCCAACACAAAATTGGTAAATGCTATTTACATTTACAAGAAATATGGATTTAAGGAAATTCCGGTAGAGAAAAATTCGCCTTATAAACGCGGAAATATTAAAATGACGTTAACACTTAATTAGAAATTTTACTTTTAAGTTGTAACTTGAACTCTTAATCGTAATTTTATGAAAACGACATATATTTCAGTGCTAATTGTTTCTTTCTTTTTATTAGGTTGTAAAGATAAAAATCAGAAAACACAGCCTATTGTAAACCAAACTGAATCAGAAAAAGAACAAGGCATTGAAAAACCCTCTGAAGCTGAAAAAGCAAATTATTTTATAGAATCTGATATTAAAATTACGCCAATTGAACATGCTAGCTTTATAATAGCGTATAATAATATAACGATATATGTAGATCCCGTTGGTGCCGTTGATCGTTATAGTGATTTTAAAAATCCAAATTTCATACTCATAACTGATATTCATGGTGATCATTTAGATACTAATAATTTAGAAGCTATCAATACTGACAACACCATCATTATTGGTCCGCAAGCTGTTAAGGATAAACTGCCGGAAGCGTTACGTTCAAATTTTAACGAAATATCCAATGGAGTAGCTAAAGAGATTTCCGCTGCCAATTCATCTCTTAAAGTAGAAGCTATTCCCATGTATAATTTGCGTGAGGAAGCCTTAAAATTTCATTCAAAAGGGCGCGGAAATGGCTATGTTTTGACACTTAATAATAAACGTATTTATATTTCTGGTGATACTGAAGATGTTCCTGAAATGCGAAATCTCAAAAATATTGATATCGCGTTAGTTTGTATGAATTTACCATATACGATGCCAGTTGAAAGTGCTGCAGATGCCGTTTTAGAATTTCAACCTAAAATTATATTGCCATATCATTATCGTGGAACGGATGGTTTCAGTGATGTGGATAATTTTAAACAGTTAATAAATGACAATAATAATTCAATAAATGTGATACAATTGGATTGGTATAAATAATTACAATATTTTCATTTATAGTTGGTTAGTTAAAAAAATATTCTATATTTGACTAGCTATTAACCCAATCATCTACCTACTATGTTTTTAAAATGGACTTTGTACTTGTACCATACGTTGTTCTTAATAGAACAAATGAGTATTGTTAAAATTCTTGCTATAACTGTATTATTCTTTTTAGTACTTCTGATATTAGGCGTTAGGAAATCATTTATTCTGAAAAAAGAAAATGAACGTTTAAGTAAAACATCACCTACTTTAAACGATGATGCGAACAAACCTTATAAAGATTTTACAGAAGGTCATATGTATGATAACAATTAATTAAAATTCAAGAAACAATATAAAAAAAGCCTCGTAATACTACGAGGCTTTTTTTATACTTATTAGCGAACTAATTTTTTATACTTGATTCGTTTTGGTGTTAAATCACCACCCAAACGTTTTTTCTTATTCTCTTCATATTCACTAAAGCTACCTTCAAAAAAGTAAACTTGACTGTTTCCTTCGAACGCTAGGATGTGAGTACAAATTCTATCTAAAAACCAACGATCGTGACTAATTACTACCGCACAACCCGCAAAATTTTCTAAACCTTCCTCTAAAGCTCGCAAGGTATTTACGTCTAAATCATTTGTTGGTTCATCCAGTAACAAAACATTCCCTTCTTCTTTTAAGGTCATGGCTAAATGCAAACGGTTACGTTCACCACCTGATAGTAATTTTACTTTTTTATTCTGTTCACCGCCTGAAAAATTAAAGCGACTTAAATAAGCTCTGGAATTGACTTCTTTTCCTCCCATGAGTACTAATTCCTGCTCATCACTAAAATTTTGCCAGATAGTCTTTTCTGGATCTATATTAGAATGTTTTTGATCTACATAAGCGATTTTAGCCGTTTCACCAACCACAAATTCGCCTTTATCAGGGTTTTCTTCACCCATAATCATTCTAAAAATGGTTGTTTTACCCGCACCATTCGGGCCAATAACACCAACAATTCCAGCTTGTGGTAAATTAAAATTTAAATCTTCATAAAGCAATTTATCATCATAACCTTTACTCACACCTTTGGCCTCAATAACATTAGTACCTAAACGTGGTCCATTTGGAATGTAAATTTCTAATTTTTCATCCAATTGTTTTTGGTCTTGACTCATTAACTTATCATAGTTATTCAAACGCGCCTTTTGCTTTGTTTGACGACCTTTGGCACCTTGACGGACCCACTCCAACTCACGTTCTAATGTTTTCTGGCGTTTTGAAGCGGTTTTACTTTCTTGAGCCATTCGTTTGGATTTCTGGTCTAACCAAGATGAATAGTTTCCTTTCCACGGAATACCTTCACCTCTGTCTAATTCTAAAATCCAACCTGCTACATTATCTAAAAAGTACCTATCGTGTGTTACGGCAATTACCGTTCCTTTATATTGAGCCAAATGCTGTTCTAACCAATGTACCGATTCGGCATCCAAGTGGTTGGTAGGCTCATCTAATAATAATACGTCTGGTTCTTGCAATAATAAGCGACATAACGCTACGCGACGACGTTCACCACCAGAAAGCACACCTATTTTCTTATCTCCATCTGGCGTTCGTAACGCATCCATGGCAATTTCTAATTTAGTGTCCAATTCCCAAGCATCTGATGCGTCAATTTGATCTTGAAGCAGAGCCTGACGGTTCATCAGTTTTTCCATTTTATCTGGATCAGAATAGACTTCTTCGAGACCAAACATATCGTTGATTTCATTGTATTCGTCAAGAATAGCTACTGTTTCTGCAGCGCCTTCACGAACGACTTCCATAACTGTTTTATCGTCATCTAATTGTGGTTCTTGTTCTAAAAAGCCAACCGAGTAATCCTGTAAAAACGTTACATCACCTTGATAGTTTTTATCCTGACCTGCAATTATTTTTAATAACGTAGATTTTCCAGAACCATTAAGACCTAAAATTCCAATTTTAGCTCCATAAAAAAAACTTAAATAGATATTCTTTAAAACAGGCGTATTGGCACCTGGAAATGTCTTGGTTAAACCAGACATGGAAAAAATCACTTTTTTATCGTCACTCATAATGTTTAAATGTTGTAGAGTTGTTTATTATTAAATTCTGATTTTAATCGGGTTGCTAGGTTTTTACACGCGACCTTTGAGGGCATTAAAAACCCAAGCTATTGCAAAAAAACCGATTCCTACGGCTGCAAATCCCCAACCTGCTACATCGTCATATCTAAATGCACCAAGTGCTATTAATGCCAATCCTACGAAAACCATAATGAAAGTGGCCCAAGCTAAAACCGTATTTTTATTCATTGCCATAATCAATTTCTTATTTTTTGTTGAAATACAAATATCGTGATTTTTAACAAAAAAGCAGTCAAACAAGCGCTTTTTAATACTTGTCTTTTAAAATTTTTAAATCATTGGAACTTCAATAAATAGCAGTCCTGAATCGTCATTTGATTGTATTGAAAATGTGTCAGTTTTCCAAACACCCAAAGCATCTCGATCTTCAAGTGTTTGATTTGCAATGGAAATATTTCCGAAAATAGTCATGACATAAACACCATGATTCTTACTTTTTAATTCATATTTAAACGTGTTTCCTTTATCCAAATCCATTCGAGACATAATAGCATCTTGATGAATTTTTAAACTGCCTTCATGATTATCATCAATGGAAGTCACCAAGGTTTGTAATTTATTTTTTCTATCGTCCTCCAAGAATGCTTTTTGTCCGTAACGCGGTTTAACATTTTGTTTATTTGGAACTATCCAAATTTGGAATAAGCTTAAATGGTCTTTCACCGATCCATTAATTTCAGAGTG
>CBFHJN010000105.1:0-9704 GCA_965655805.1 Flavobacteriaceae bacterium | reverse complement strand
GTAACTGACTGTAACCTAAAATGGTTTTATCTTCAGCTTCACCATCTAAAAAAAGATTGATTAAATAATTATTCTTTTTGGCACCATTTCCGGTGTATACTAATGATTCGTCAAACTCTAAAGTGTTTAATCTAAATAATAAACTATCATTTGGTTCTAACAGTACCATTTGGTATTCTAAACCTTCGGAAGCCCAAAGGCGAAAGGTATAAAGACCTTTTTCTACGTTTTCAACTTTATATAAAAACCGATTATTTTCATCCAAACGAATGGTATCCAATATGGTTTCAGATTTGGAAAGAATAACAAATTTGTTTTTCGGATTTACAACTTCACCACCAATATAGGCTGCGCCTTCGTCAATTTGAGTATCATTTTTACAGGACACCAAAGTAAAAGTAGCTAGTATTAGAGCGTAAAAAAGTTTCAATTCCTTCATAGTTACGTAATCGAATAGATTGTGGACTTAATTCACAAATGTAAAAGTTGTACCTGCAACATCTTGTTAATACGTTGTTAAATATTAATATAGTTGGATTTGTTTCCACTTATGGATGCTTTTTTCTACTTTTGCAAAAATTAAAAATCAATACATGTTATCAGTTTCAAATTTATCTGTTCAATTTGGTAAACGCGTTTTATTTGACGAAGTAAGTACAACGTTTCAAAATGGTAATTGCTACGGAATTATCGGTGCCAATGGAGCAGGAAAGTCTACGTTTCTAAAAATTATTTCAGGAAAGCAAGATCCTACTTCGGGTCATGTACATTTGGAGCCAGGCAAACGTATGTCTGTTTTAGAACAGGATCATAACTTACATGATGAGGATACCGTTCTAGAAACCGTTATAAAAGGTAATAAGCCTTTATTTAAATTGAAATCTGAAATAGATGCCTTGTATGCTGATTATACTGATGAAAATGCTGAAAAAATTGGCGAACTTCAGGTGTTATTCGAAGAAATGAATGGTTGGAATGCTGATAGTGATGCAGCAGCCATGTTATCTAATTTAGGAATTTCAGAAGAACACCATTACACCTTAATGAAAGATTTGGATGGTAAGCAAAAGGTACGTGTGCTTTTAGCACAAGCCTTGTTCGGAAATCCAGATGTACTTATTATGGATGAGCCTACCAATGATTTGGATTATGAAACCATATCGTGGTTAGAAAACTTTTTAGCTAATTATGAAAACTGCGTCATTGTCGTATCACATGATAGACACTTTTTAGACGCTGTTTGTACGCACATTTCTGATATTGATTTTGGTAAAATAAATCATTTCTCTGGAAACTATACCTTTTGGTACGAATCCTCTCAATTAGCAGCCAGACAACATGCGCAGCAAAATAAAAAGGCCGAAGAGAAAAAGAAAGAATTAGAAGAATTTATCCGTCGTTTTTCTGCAAACGTTGCTAAAAGTAAGCAAGCAACCAGTAGAAAGAAGATGATTGATAAGTTAGATATTTCTGAAATAAGACGCACCAGTCGTCGTTATCCTGCTATTATTTTTGAACGTGAGCGTGAAGCTGGCGATCAGATTCTAAATGTTCAAAACCTTTCAGCGTCTATTGATGGCGAAGTGGTTTTTAGTAATATAGATTTGAACTTAAATAAAGGTGATAAAGTAGTTTTGTACTCTAAAGATTCTCGAGCAACAACCGCATTTTATCAAATTTTAAATGGTAAACAACAAGCAGATTCCGGAAAATTTGATTGGGGAATTACAACTACTCAATCGTATTTACCTTTGGATAATAGTGAGTTTTTTGAAAACAATTTAACCTTGGTTGATTGGCTACGTCAGTGGGCTAAAACCGAAGAAGAACGTGAGGAAGTGCATATTCGAGGGTTCCTTGGTAAAATGATTTTTAGTGGTGAAGAGGCTTTGAAAAAATCCAATGTTTTATCTGGAGGTGAAAAAGTGCGTTGTATGTTAAGCAGAATGATGATGACGCGTGCCAACGTACTTCAGTTAGATGAACCAACAAATCACTTGGATTTAGAGAGTATTACAGCTTTTAATAATTCACTTAAAAACTTTAAAGGGACTGTTTTGTTTTCAACCCATGACCACGAGTTTGCGCAAACAGTTGCAAATAGAGTGGTGGAGTTAACGCCAAATGGTGTGATAGATAGATACACCACGTTTGATGAGTATATGCAGGATCCAAAAATTAAGGAAATGCGCCAAAAAATGTATTCAGTAACTGCATAATATAAAATCTCTAGTGTTTACTAGAGATTTTTTTTTTTGAAGTTTTTTAAATAGCGGATAATTTTTAATAAGCGCCAAGTTCTGAAGTCACACTATCTACAATAGGTACGGCTTCCGATAATTCCTCGGTATTAACATAAATATCTTGAGAACCGGCTATGGAAGCACCAAAACCAGCTAATCTACCAGATTCGCTTTCGTCTTTTACAATGGCTGTAATACCCAAAGCATCTAATTTATCAACAATTAATTGGGCAATAATAAAACTACCTGTATATATTTTTTTATAGTCGGATTCCATAACATTTTGGTCTAAATTATTTATATTAAATATACGAAATATGCCTGTTAAAGCCTATTTATTTTTGAAATTTAATCTTGTAAAAAGTAGCTTTTTTCTTCAATTTATAATCTCGTTACATGAAAAAATATTGTAAAAAGGGTCATTCATAATTTTATATAATTATATTTGTGTATTATAAAAATTTTTAAACTATTACAATGAGTAAAGGAACAGTAAAATTCTTCAACGATTCTAAAGGATTTGGATTTATCGTAGAAGATGACACAAACAAAGAACATTTTGTACACATTTCTGGATTAATCGATGAAATCCGTGAAGGTGATGCCGTAGAATTCGATTTACAGGAAGGTAGAAAAGGAATGAACGCAGTAAACGTTAAAGTAATATAATTTATATTTAACTTATTGAACGAAAAAAAGCCTCGAATGTATTCGAGGCTTTTTTATGTTTAAAATGTTCCTATAATGCCTAATTGATTGCTGGAAATGGTTAAATTCCAGCTTATTTGTTTTTCCTTTTCAGAACGATAAGCATTCGTTTTAAAAAGAAACTTATCAATACTATCCACAACCACAATACTTAAAATAGTGCCCACAGCCACATCAGATAACCAATGAGCGCCTTCAATAACCCGTGTGATAGGTGTAATAGATCCTAAAGAGTAAATACCTAATTTGAGCCAAATATTATCAAATTGTTTAGCTATAGCATGTGCCATAGTCACAGATAAAACGGTATGTCCTGATGGAAATGAATGGTATTTAGCTTCGCGTGAAAAAGGTTTGAATGTATCATAGCTTAACCCTGAAGTTGGTCGTGCTCTACCAAAAACTGTTTTACTTACAGATTGGATAACGCCTGCGGTAATAGCAGAAGAAATTATAAGTACACTAGTTTTTCTAATGGCCTCATTTTTTGTAAACAGACCATAACCATATAAACCAGTATTTAAAGCGAAAAATATTTGTGGCTTTCCTAATCTGAATCCAAAATCTCTTCCAATACGCGGAAAATGATGGACGTTATCAGTAGCATACCGATTTATTTCTTCGTCGGCTAATGATAAGGCAAAAACACCAACAGCTATGGTTGTTAGCTTTCTGAAGTCCGTTTTGTCCCAATAAAGCGGACTGCTAAAGCCATGTTTAACGCTTTGAAAGGTTTTTTCTGTATCAAATTTTAATAAATCCCAAGTCGTTGTGGTGTCTTTTTTATGCGTATTTAATGGCATTTGAGCACACAAGTAAAAACTGTTTAAAAAAATAAAAATTAATAAAAAATCTTTCAATTCTATCTTTAGCGTAATTCTGCTCCAAGCTGCTTTTCAAAGTTTGCTTGTAGCTTGTTCATTATCTTATCAATTTGTTTGTCGGTAAGGGTTTTGTTTTCATCCTGAAATGTAAAACTAACGGCATAACTCTTTTTACCAGCTGGTAAATTTTTTCCTTGGTAAACATCAAATAAATTAATGTTTTTAAGTAAGTGTTTTTCAGTTTGTTTTGTGAGCGTGTGAATGCTCTCAAAGGTTACTGAATTATCAATTAACAAGGCAAAATCACGACGAATTTCTGGGTATTTACAGATGGCATTGAAGGTCACACGATTGTATTTGGCTGTTTCAATAACAGCGTCCCAATTAAAATCAGCAAATAAAACAGGTTCTGATAAATCAAAATGCTTTAAAATAGATTTTCTAACCATTCCGAATTCAACCAATTTTGTTTTGCCAAAGGACAATATCATTCCTTCGCTAAATGCTTCCGATTTTATTGGTGATGCTTTTAGCTTGCTGATGCCTAAACGTGCAAAAATAGTTTCAATGGTACCTTTTAAATAGTAAAAATCACTGGGTTTATTTTCCGTATTCCAACGATTTTCAAATCGACCGCCTGTTACTAAAAGAGACAAATGCTTAAATTCTTTGCGACTTTCACTGTAACTATGATAGGTTTTTCCAAATTCAAAAAACTTCAAATCTTCGCGACGACGGTTAACGTTATGACGAATGGTTTCTAATCCAGAAAACAACACAGATTGACGTAAAACACTTAGATCGACACTTAAAGGGTTTAGCATTTCAACGTTATGCTCTGGGTTTAAATCAGCTTGTAATTTAATATATTCTGGCGATGTTAGTGAGTTAGTTAAGGTTTCAAAAAAACCTTGTGCTACCAATTGATTCCCAATAATATTTTGCAGCTTATAATCTTCAAACTTCGAAGTGTTGGAAATAGAGGCATTTAATTTTTCTGTCGTTTTTATGTTGTTATAACCATAAACACGCAAAATTTCCTCGATAATATCCGCTTCACGCTGGACATCATTTCTGTAGGCAGGAACGGTTAAACCTAAACCAGTTTCGGTAACATTATTAATCCGAATATCTAAAGACATTAAAATGCGTTTGATAATATCTCTAGGAATTTCCTCACCAATCAGATTTTTAGCATTTTCAAAACTTAATCGCACTTGAAAATCTTCAATTTTATTTGGGTAAAAATCAATAATATCGCTGGATACGATGCCATCTGATAACTCTTCAATTAAAAGTGCTGCACGTTTTAATGCGTATTCCGTAATATTTGGGTCTATACCACGCTCAAAGCGAAATGATGCGTCAGTATTTAAAGCATGGCGTTTAGCCGTTTTTCTAACGCTAACAGGATTAAAATAGGCACTTTCTAAAAAGATATTGGTTGTGTTTTCAGTAACACCCGAGTCAATTCCGCCAAAAACGCCAGCAATACACATGGGTTTATCGGCATTACAAATCATTAAATCTTCTTCATGAAGTTCACGTTCTATGCCATCTAACGTGGTGAATTTGGTGCCTTTTGGAAGTGTTTTAACTTCTATTTTATTACCTGTAATTTTGTTGGCATCAAATGCATGGAGCGGTTGTCCTAGTTCGTGAAGGACGTAATTTGTTGCATCTACTACGTTATTTTTTGGTGTTAACCCGATTGCTTTTAAACGATTTTGTAACCAAGCTGGAGATTCGGCAACTTTTACATTGGAAATCGTTAAGCCGCAATAACGTGGTGCTAAATTTTTATCAATAACGTCTACGTCAATTCGTAACGATCTGTTTTCAACATGAAAGGCACTAACTGAAGGCGTTATAAGTTCGTTATTTATATCTTTTTGAATCAATCCAGCGCGTAGATCACGTGCAACACCAAAATGACTCATGGCATCCGAACGGTTGGGTGTTAAACCAATTTCAAAAACATAATCATTTTCAATATTATAAATTTCAGCTAAACAGGTACCAACTTTTAGTTTTGCATCCAATACCAAAATACCATCATGACTTTTTCCTAAACCTAGTTCGTCTTCAGCGCAAATCATGCCATGGCTTTCTTCGCCACGAATTTTTCCTTTTTTTATAGTCCATGCTTCACCTTCTTCAGTATATAAGGTTGTGCCAATGGTAGCAACAGGTACTTTTTGTCCTGCAGCTACGTTTGGTGCACCACAAACAATTTGTAAAGGTGTATCTGTTCCAATAGAAACCATGGTTACTTTTAGTCGGTCTGCATTTGGATGTTGCTCACAGGTTAAAACCTCGCCAACAACAATACCTTCTAGGCCACCTTTTACAGATTGATAAGCCGTAAGGCCTTCTACTTCCAATCCTAAATCGGTTAAAAGCTCACTAGTTTGTTCTGGATTCCAATCCGTTTTAATGAATTGTTTCAGCCAGTTATAAGAAATCTTCATGAATCATGGGTTAATTAAGTTGGCAAAGATAAAATATTGAAACTAGCATTCAAACATTGCGTGTATAAAAGTGAAGAATAAAACGAACTGTTTTATATTATATATTAATATGTCTTATGCCTTCATAAACCACGATGCTTACAGCGTTTGCTAAATTTAAACTGCGAATATGGTTGCTGAATAATGGTACTTTAAAAAGTTTGTTAGCTTCTTTTTCTAATAGCCATTTAGGTAATCCTTGAGATTCCTTCCCAAAAACAAGAAACATATGGTCTTCATAAGAAATATCCCAATGATTCTGATTTCCATGACTTGATAGAAATATCATATTGGCACCCCTATTTTTGCTGAAAAATTCCTCGATATTTTCATAATAAAACACCTTTAAATGTTGCCAATAGTCCAGTCCAGCACGTTTTAGGCGTTTGTCTGTTATTTCAAAACCAAAGGGTTTTACTAAATGTAGGTTAGAACCTGAAGCCAAAGCTAATCTGCCAATATTTCCTGTGTTATTAGGTATTTCGGGTTCAATAAGAACAATGTTTAAAGGCATAATTTTACGTGAATTAAGAAATATAGTTCCAGATGTTCTTGTACTTGCTCATTTGTTGGTAGGTAAACAGAATGGCTTTATTGTTCGGTTTGGATAGGGTAGGATCTGATTTTAAAACATGTTTGGCATAATAACGCGCTGTTTTTAAAATGTCACCATCTTTAATAATATCGGCAATGCGTAAATTAAGAACACCACTTTGTTGTTTTCCCATAATATCGCCAGGTCCACGAAGTTTTAAATCCACTTCTGCAATGTCAAAACCATCGTTGGTTCTAGTCATCGTTTCCAAGCGTGTTTTACTGTCGTTACTTAATTTATGGCTCGTCATTAAAATACAATAACTCTGTTCTGCACCGCGACCCACACGACCACGCAATTGGTGTAATTGCGAAAGTCCGAAGCGTTCGGCACTTTCTATAATCATAACGGAGGCATTGGGTACATTTACACCAACTTCAATAACGGTTGTAGCCACCATAATTTGTGTTTCGCCTTTTACGAACCGTTGCATTTCGTATTCCTTATCGGCTGCTTTCATTTGACCGTGAACAATGGAGATTTGATATTTAGGCATTGGAAAATCGCGAGAAATACTTTCGTAGCCATCCATTAAATCTTTGTAATCCATTTTTTCGCTTTCCTGAATTAAGGGATAAACGATGTAGACTTGTCTACCTTTTTCTATTTCATCACGAATAAATCGAAACACGTCTAATCGGTTTTTATCATATCTATGAACCGTTTTTATAGCTTGTCTTCCTGGAGGCAATTCATCAATAATTGAAATGTCCAAATCACCATATACAGACATGGCTAAAGTCCTAGGAATTGGTGTAGCCGTCATGACTAAAATGTGAGGTGGAATAATAGCCCCTCTAATCTCCCCAGAGGGGAGACTTTTTAGCAATTCTTCTATTTTAGATACAACATTATCTATATTTCCAATCACTTCCTCATTGGAGAATCGCACCACTTTAAATCCTAATTCGTTAAGAATTTGAGTACGTAATGCATCTGCTTCTTTTTGTTCAGGTTTATTATGATAACCACCATCAATTTCAATAATTAGATTTTTTTCAACACAGAAGAAGTCGACTATAAATTCGTCAATTATATGCTGTCGTCTAAAATTAACATCCAGTTTTTTACCTCGTAAGGATTCCCAAATTGTGCGTTCAGCTTGTGTACTATTTTTCTTATTTTCAATTTGTAATTCTTTGATTAAATTATAGGTTGAAGGTCGAGCCGTCATATACTTTTGGCGTACACTTTTTGCGTCCTCCTTTTGGGAGGATTGAGGAGGGCTTTCTTTTGGTCCTTTGTGCCATAATTTGCTGCGTTGTTCTACACCAAAACGGTGTTGCTCATCAATGATAGCGAGTCCCAAATTCTTAAATTTCACCTTGTCTTCTAGCAGCGCATGTGTGCCTACAAGTATCTGTAATTCGCCATTTTCTAACGATTTATGAATATCTCGTCTGCTTGAAGTATTACTAGACCCAGTTAATAGTTTAATACTGATATTTAATTTATTACACCACTCATATAATCCGTTATAGTGCTGTACTGACAAAATTTCAGTCGGTGCCATTAGGCAGGCTTGAAAACCGTTGTCAAGTGCCATGAGCATTGACATGAAGGCTACAATAGTCTTGCCAGAACCTACATCGCCTTGCAAAAGGCGATTCATTTGGGCATGACTTCCTAAATCTTGCCGAATTTCTTTTAAAACGCGTTTTTGTGCATTGGTTAATTCAAAGGGTAAATGTTGTTTGTAGAAGGTGTTAAAATAGCTTCCAACTTTTTCAAAAGAAAGGCCTTTTATTTTTGATTTATGAATGAGGTTTTTTAAAATTAATTGGAGTTGAATGTAGAATAATTCTTCAAATTTTAATCGGTATTGCGCGCGTGCTAAAAGGTCTTGATTTTTTGGAAAATGGATGTTGAAAAGGGCGTCACTTTTCGAAATTAATTTCTGACTTTCTAAAAGTTCTGGTGATAATGTTTCAAGAAATTTACCTTTGGTTTCAACAAACAATTGTTGCATAATTTTATTAACGACACGATTGGTAATTCCTTTATTATTTAATTTTTCAGTGGACGGATAAATGGGTTGCATTGCCGAACGCAAACTGGATTGATGTTCAGATAGCAATTCCATTTCAGGATGTGGCATGCTAAATTTCCCGCTGAAGAAATTGGTTTTTCCAAAAATGACATAAGGTGTTTGAAGTTTTAAACTGTCGCGAATCCATTTTTGTCCACGAAACCAAACTAATTCCATGGTTCCGGTGTCGTCCTGAAAGGTTGCGACTAATCGTTTTCCACGTTTTTGGGCAATTTCTTCAAGCTTTATCAGTTTTCCAATAACTTGAACCTCGGCATTGTTTTGTATTAATTCGTTTATTTTAAAGTATTTCGTTCGGTCTAAATACCGATTTGGGAATAAATTTATCAAATCTTGATAGGTGTGAATACCGAGTTCCTTCCGAAGTAAATCGGCACGATTAGGACCAACGCCTTTCAGATAATCGATTGGAGTTTGTAGATGGGTATTCATAAAAGCGAATTTAAGTCATTTCAATCAATTCATAAAATGCAATTTTTTGTATTTTGGAGCAGTCTTTGCTTACATCACACTATGAAATATTTATTTGTCCTATTTGGTTCTTTATTCAGCAGTATTGCTTTAGCGCAACAAACAGATTACGTGGATTTTAAACAAATTCAAGCTCATGTTATACCTGATGTTTCAGCTAAAAGTGTTTCTGGAGATATTTTAGTAACCTTTGATATTTTAAAGCCAACTGATTCTATGTTTCTGGATTCTCAAAGTATGACGTTTTCAGATGTCCTACTAAATGGAAATGAAATTACATTTAAGAATGACGCTAAAAAACTA
>CBFHJN010000104.1:2112-9875 GCA_965655805.1 Flavobacteriaceae bacterium | reverse complement strand
CAATTGCATTTGTTTGGTGGCCATTTGTGTTTTATAGCGGTTGGGTAACGGTTGCTAGCATTGCAAACGTATCGTCTTATTTAGTAAAAAATGATTGGGATGGTTTTGGAATTTCGCCAATTACTTGGACTATTATTATGATTTGCATTGCAACCATAATCAACTTATTGGTGACGTGGAAACGTAATATGCGCGAATTTGCGTTGGTTGGTGCTTGGGCATTAATTGCTATTGCAGTCGCCAATAATCAGGATCAGGAAATAATTTATATTATAGCAATTATTGCTGCTGGAGTTTTAATAATAAGTTCCGGAATTCATGGTTATAAAAATCGTGCAACCAGTCCGTTTATTAAATACAAGGAATATCGTGACGGTAAATAATGCTGTTTTAAAAAGATTAAATAGTTACAGGTTCCAAAGCAAAAGTGGCTTCAAAAAGTGTCGAAAAATGCTTTAATAATTTCGCTTTTACTTCAGCTTCATCTATCCTTTGCTTTCCTAATTCTACATTTAAGGAGGTTACCGCTTTACCTTTAATGCCACAAGTAATCATATTGTCAAAGTAACCTAAATCCGCATTCACATTCAACGCAAATCCATGCATGGTAACCCAACGACTCGCGCGAACTCCCATGGCACATATTTTTCTAGCAAATGGTGTTCCTACGTCTAACCACACACCTGTTTCTCCAGGACTACGTTCGGCTTTCAGCCCATATTCTTCTAAAGTTAGGATAATCATTTCTTCTAAAAAACGAAGATATTTATGAATATCAGTAAAGAAATTTTCTAAATCCAGAATTGGGTAGCCTACAATTTGACCAGGACCATGATAGGTAATATCACCACCACGATTCACTTTATAAAATTTAGCACCTTTAGCTTCTAACTGTGCTTCAGAAATTAATAGATTGGACATATCACCACTTTTCCCAAGCGTATATACGTGCGGATGTTCTACAAGTAAGAAGTAATTTGAGGTTTCCAGATTAGCATTCTCACGCCTATTTTTAATTTTGGTATCTACAATACCCTGAAACAAAACGTCCTGATAGTCCCAAATATCTTTATAATCGCGCAATCCTAATTCTTGAAGATTAATAGTCTTATTCATAGATGGCAAAATTACGATAAATTCTTAATCTTCCTCTTAACAACTAAACAACTTTACGTCTTAACCTTCCTAACGGCAGGCAGGCAATTCTGAACACTAATTCTTCGGATTATTCAAAATAACCAAAGCAGCAATTACGCCAGGAACCCAACCGCAAATCCAAAGAATAAAAACAATTAAAATGGAGCCGCAACCTTTATCTAAAACCGCTAAAGGAGGACATATAATAGAAAGTAGCACGCGCCAAAAACTCATAATAAGATTGATTTAATGATTGATGTACTAATAGGACTCAAAAAGCACCAAAACGTTACAGTCACTTTTCATTACAATATATTGAAATCCTAATGAATAGTAATTATCTTTGTGGCTTCATAAAAAATAATCATTTAAAATATATGTCGCAGTTATCAGAAGTGGAAATCGTAAGAAGAGAGAAGCTTGCCAAATTACGTGAGTTAGGTATTAACCCATATCCAGCAGATTTATTTCCTGTAGAAGAAACATCAAAACAGGTCAAACAGGATTTTTCTGAAGGCAAAAAGGTAGTGCTTGCAGGACGCTTAATGTCCCGACGTATTCAAGGTAATGCTAGTTTTGCCGAACTTCAAGATAGTGCAGGACGTATTCAAGTATATTTCAATCGCGATGAAATTTGTATTGGAGACGATAAAACAAAATACAATACCGTTTATAAAAAACTATTAGATATTGGCGATTTTATTGGGATTGAAGGCGAATTGTTCACCACCCAAGTTGGCGAAAAAACCGTGATGGTTAAAAATTTCACCCTATTAAGTAAAACGTTAAAACCCTTACCACAACCACGTGAAGATGCCGATGGAAAAATCCACGATGCCTTTACAGATCCAGAACAACGATACAGACAACGCTATGCCGATTTAGTGGTAAATCCACATGTAAAAGAGGTCTTTATTAAAAGAACAAAACTGTTCAATGCCATGCGAAATTTTTTCAATGACGCTGGATATTTTGAAGTCGAAACACCCATTTTACAACCCATTCCAGGAGGTGCAGCAGCCAGACCGTTTATAACCCATCACAACAGTTTGGATATGCCTTTGTATATGCGTATCGCTAACGAACTCTATTTAAAAAGATTGATTGTTGGTGGTTTTGATGGAGTTTATGAGTTTTCTAAAAACTTCCGTAACGAAGGTATGGACAGAACCCATAACCCAGAATTTACAGCCATGGAAATTTATGTGTCCTATAAAGATTATAACTGGATGATGGATTTCTGTGAGCAGTTATTGGAGCATTGTGCTATTGCCGTAAATGGAACCTCAAAAGCAACGTTTGGTAAACATAACATTGATTTTAAAGCACCTTATGCACGTGTTACCATGGCAGAATCCATAGAACATTTCACAGGTTTTGACATCACAGGCAAAACCGAAGCTGAAATTTTTAATGCTGCAAAAGGCATGGGAATTTCGGTTGATAAAACCATGGGTAAAGGCAAACTAATTGATGAAATTTTTGGCGAAAAATGCGAAGGGAATTATATTCAACCAACCTTTATTACGGATTATCCAAAAGAAATGTCGCCACTTTGTAAAGAGCACAGAGACAATCCAGAATTAACAGAACGTTTTGAACTCATGGTTTGCGGTAAGGAAATTGCCAATGCCTATTCAGAATTAAACGACCCAATAGATCAGCGCGAACGTTTTGAGCACCAATTAAAATTGGCAGCCAAAGGTGATGACGAAGCCACCGAATTTATTGATTACGATTTTTTACGCGCATTAGAATACGGTATGCCACCAACATCAGGTATGGGTATTGGCATGGACCGTCTCATTATGTTCCTAACCAACAACCAATCCATACAAGAAGTATTATTCTTCCCACAAATGCGGCCAGAAAAAAAGCAAGTCGCCATTAGTGAAGACGCCAAAGCCGTTTTAGAAATTCTAAAAAAATCAGAACGAATAGCTTTGAATTCTTTAAAAGAAGCATCTGGATTAAGCAATAAAAAATGGGATAAAGCCATTAAGGACTTAACCAAAAATAAAGTCGCTAAAGTTGAAAAAACGGATGATGGTTTATTTGTTGAAATTGAATAATTCAACTATTGAAGATAAAGAGAACTGTGAAAAACAGTTCTTTTTGTTTTAAATATTATCTTATTTTTAACGCCCAACCGAATTTAAGAAAACAATTAATCCCCCAGTTAAATTGTTATGAAGCGCCTACTATCCTCTTTATTTAACACCATAATACAAAACACATTATTATTCCCTGTAATTACATTTCTAGCAATAACCACATTGGTTTTTACGCTATGGCATAAATCCATTGAAGACTACCATATCTGGACAAAACAACAACTACGCCAAGCTGGAGATATAAGCACTCAAGAGTTTAATACAACTATAAAGGGAGAAATTATAAGACTTGAAAATATAAAGAAAAGATTAGAATTTTCAAATGGAGATTATCATCAGTTTTGGGATAGTGATGTAAATATTTTACTTGAACAATCCAATTCAATCAAGTTTGTTGAATGGATTGATAGCGCCATGGTAATTCGAAAAATCAATCCTTTAATTGGAAATGAAGCTGCATTAAAGCTTGATATTTCTAAAATTAGTTATAGAAAAAAAGAATGGATATTACATAGTATTGATAGCAGTATAAACATTACTCCATGGTCTAAAATGACGCAAGGAGGCCATGCCTTCCTTATTGATATTCCCACCTATTATGAAAACAAATTTCAAGGCACTGTTACTGCAGGAATGGATTTTACTAAAAGTTTTAATAAATTCTCTACGAAACTAAAAGATTATTGTATTGAAGTAAGGGATAATGAAGGCACATTATTTTATGAATTTAACGCTGAAAAAAAAGTAGTTAAGGATGCTAGTTTTAGTTACAAAAGTGAGTTAACTATTGACTATTTAGACAAACAATTGTGGAATGTAAAACTTTACCCAACCAACGATTTATTGTTTTTAACCAATAAGCGCGCTTTCATTAATTATACATTACTTTTTGGGGTAATACTATCTTTGCTAATAAGCATGCTAATTTACTTTTTCATCAAATCTTTAAAAGCTACTGCTCGTGCTTTAAAAATTAACACCAAATTAGCAAATGTAAACACACGGTTGAAACAAGAAAAACAAAAAGCAGACCAAGCTTCAAAAGCAAAAACGGACTTTTTATCCAATATGAGTCACGAAATCCGCACACCACTACATGCCATTTTAGGGTTTATCCAAGTTTTAAAAGAAGGCAATTTACAACAGGAGGACAAGGAATATGTTCACTTAATGGATAGGTCATCTAACAACCTTTTAACAATTGTAAACGATATATTAGAAATCCATAAAATAGAATCAGGAACAGTTACTATTGAAGAACAATTATTTTGTCCATCTTTAAAGTTAAAAGAACTCGTTGACACGTATGAGTATCTCTTCAAAGAAAAAGGTCTTTATTTGAATTTAGACTTAACCAAGTCTGATGGACTGTATGTGGTGAGTGATATGAGTAAGTATTCTCAAATCATAACAAACCTATTAAAAAACGCATTAAAATTCACTTTAAAAGGCGGTATTACGGTACTTTATAAAGAAGAACGAATTGCACAAAAATTAAGATTAAGTATTAGCATTAAGGATTCCGGAATTGGAATTTCTAAAAGTAAATTAGCAACCATATTCGAACGATTTACACAAATTGATAGTAGTCTTAAAAAGCAACATGAAGGAAGTGGTCTAGGATTAGCAATTAGTAAAGATTTTGCCGAACTTTTGAATGGCTCTATAACCGTTAAAAGTGCGTTGGATAAAGGCAGTGAGTTCATATTTACCGCCATGTTAAATATTAGTCAACATAATACTTTACAAATAATTGAAACGTTTAAAAATTTAAAATTACCCAACCTTAAAGTTTTGGTGGTTGATGATAATTCAGTTAATGTCATTGTTTTAAAAAAACTACTCGAAGATATTGATATCCATGTAGATTCCGTAACCAATGGGCAAATTGCTATAGAAAAATTTCGGTCTAAAAATTACAATTTAATATTTATGGACATACACATGCCACAAATGGATGGTTATGAAGCTACTGAAATTATTAGAAAAGTGGACAACAAAATAATTATTATTGGTCTTTCAGCAAATGTAACTTCCACAGCCATTCAAAAAGCAATGGACAGTGGCATGAATAATTATATTACAAAACCATTTACTAAAGAAAGGCTTTACAAACTTTTATTAAACTATTTTTCATAAAGCTATTTTAACATTAAATTAAAATTTGTATATTTTGTTGAAATTAATTCATCAAAAATGAAAACATCATTATTAACCCTGCTCTTTGTTTTGGCAGCAAATTATTTAATGCATGCACAAACCATTAACACCAAGACATCAGTAGTAGAATTTAAAATTTCGGCAGGTCTTATATTTAATGTAGACGGAACCTTTACAGGCATGCAAGGCACTTTTAATTTTAATGAATCCAATATAAATAATGCCAATTTTGATATTTGTATAGATGCCAAAACCATAAATACCGATAATGAAAAACGCGATACCCACTTACGCTCCGCTGATTTTTTCGATGTAGAAACCCATCCAACCATTTGTTATAAATCCAGTTCAGTATCCAAATCAGAAACCGGTTATACTACATCAGGTACGCTAACCATTCATGGCGTTTCCAAAACAGTAACCATACCATTTACCTTTAAAAACAACACCTTCAAAGGCGAATTAGAAATCAACCGTTCAGATTATAATATAGGTGAAGATTACGGAACCTTACGTGCAGGTGAAACCGCAACGGTAAAAATTATCTGTCAAGTAAAGTAAAAGCCGCCCTTCTTTTTTCGTTAATTTTATAATTTCCGCTACTTCAGCGTTTTACAAACCCCAATCATGAAAAACATATACCCAATTATTGCAGTATTATTTGCCCTCTTTTTTTCAAATAACACCTACTCACAAACGTTCAACACCCTTTATAGCGACATTGTTGATGATGTTTCCGCTTCTAATATTCTAACAGACCTAACAACCTTCGAGAATTTTGGCATAAAAGAACTGGGTACCAACCAATTAACCAATACCCAAAATTGGCTAGTAAATCGTTACCAAAGTTTAGGGTATACCAACATTGTGCAGCAACCCTTTTCCTACTCCGGAAATACAACTTACAATATAATTGTCACAAAAACAGGAAGCTTGTATCCAAACACCTATGTTATAATTGATGCACATTATGATACCGTTAATGGCACAGGCACCAACGATAACGGTTCGGGAACGGTTCTATTATTAGAAATGGCAAGACTTCTAGCAGATGTAGAAACCGAATACTCCATAAAATTCATCCATTTTAGCGGTGAAGAAGTTGGCTTAATAGGCAGTAATTATTATGTTAATAACACCGTAAACCCCGAAAATTTAAATATTAAATTAGTTTTTAATATTGATGAAGTTGGTGGTGTAAATGGTGCCAGCAATACCACTATTGTTTGCGAAGAAGACAGAAGTAGTCCGCCAGCAAACAATTCAGCTTCTTCGGCAGCAACACAGACCTTAGCCACTTGCATTGAATTGTATTCAAATCTGAATACAGAAATCTCATATGCTTATGCTTCCGATTATATTCCTTTTGAAAACAATGGCGAAATTATAACAGGTTTATACGAAAAAAATGAAACGCCTTATGCACATACGGCTAACGATTTATTAATAAACATGGATCCTTACTATTTATATCAAATGACCAAAGGTTCGCTTGGAGCTGCGTTAGAATTTTCAGTGGCAACCAATCGTTTAAGCAGAAATAAGGCAACCTTAAACGCAACTGTATCCATATATCCTAACCCAACAAGTAACCTTTTAAATATATCGTTCACCGATGCTAATACGAAGAATGCAACGCTAACTATTTACGATATCCTAGGGAAAAATGTTTTCTCTGAAAAACTACCAAAAACAAAAAACACCTTAAATTTAAAAAACTTAAACAAAGGTGTTTATTTAGCGGTTATTGAAAATGGTTCTCAAAAAACAACCAAAAAAATTATTCTTAACTAGAATACATTAATCACGAATTAAAGGCATCGTACTGCAGCGCAATAGGCCTTCCTGTTTTGCTATTTCAGCATAAGGAACTTCTTCAACAGTAATACCGTTGCTGCGTAACCAGGCATTTAAACGTGTGAAATTTTTCTCGGAAATCACCACATCTTCAGAAATAGAGAATACATTACTATTCATATGATACATTTCGTCACGTGTAATATGGAAGAGATTTTCTTTACCAAATAAATCTACTAAATACATATAATCACTTTCCTCACGGAAACCACTTTTGTAGATAATGCCTTTATTTTTTTCAACCGGTTGAAAACAACAATCTAAATGCAGTGCATTATCACGTGGTTCTATTTTAGATTTCACCAAATCGAATTCCTTAACAATTTTATTCGGAAATAAATCCTTAAGGTATTGTACACCTTCCATATTGGTTCTCGCCGTTATGTAGTTTTTATAGTCGCTACCTTTATAGGTTCCTACAAAAATATAGTCATTCCAAAGCATGACATCGCCACCTTCAATATGTACTTCTTCAGGTGGACGCACCACTTTTTC
>CBFHJN010000104.1:0-2013 GCA_965655805.1 Flavobacteriaceae bacterium | reverse complement strand
TACAAAAATATAGTCATTCCAAAGCATGACATCGCCACCTTCAATATGTACTTCTTCAGGTGGACGCACCACTTTTTCTGGATTTACTTGATCAATTACATACTGAACAGCTTCCAGCTCTTCTTCCCGATTGGGTAAAATATTTGCCTTAATAAAAATATCATCTATTACAAAAGCAATATCGCGTGTAAATATTTGATTGCAATCTTCTATTAATTCAGGTCTGTAAACTTTAACATCGTATTTCTCAAACACATCAGCAACGGCTTGCATTTCCTTTACCATATCGGCTTCAATAGGATACGTTCCGGCTTTAATATGCTCTAATGATTTTGGGTCATAGGCTTCGCTTTCAGTTGGTGTTGGACCATTACTGATAGCTGTTCCTAAAACTACAGCTCGTAATCTTGATGTTTCGTTTTTAACGTTTAATTTTAACATAGTGTAAATATAAAAAAAGCTCCATAAAAAATATGAAGCTTTTATAAAAGTTATCTTTTATTAGCGTTTATTTACTGGTATAAATGGTCGCTGTGTAGCACCAGTATAAATTTGTCTTGGTCTACCAATTGGCTCTTGGTTTAAACGCATTTCACGCCATTGAGCAATCCAACCTGGTAAACGACCTAAAGCAAACATTACCGTAAACATATCAGTAGGTACACCCATAGCTCTATAAATAATACCAGAATAGAAATCTACATTTGGATATAATTTTCTATCTACAAAATACGAATCCTCAAGCGCTTCTCTTTCTAGGCCTTTAGCTATATCAAGAATCGGATCTTCTACACCTAAATTACCTAAAACTTCATCGGCTGATTTTTTTATAATTTTGGCACGTGGATCAAAGTTTTTGTAAACACGGTGTCCAAAACCCATTAAGCGAAAAGGATCTTCCTTATCTTTAGCTTTGGCCATATATTTTTTAGTATCACCATCATCATTTTTAATGCCTTCAAGCATTTCTAAAACGGCTTGATTTGCGCCACCATGAAGTGGTCCCCAAAGTGCTGATATTCCAGCAGACAAAGATGCAAATAACCCAGCATGAGATGACCCTACCATTCTAACGGTTGACGTTGAACAGTTTTGCTCATGATCGGCATGTAAGATTAATAATTTATCCAAAGCCTGAACTACAACAGGGTCTAAATTATAGTCACAATTAGGTTGTTTGAACATCATTTTAAGAACATTCTCAACATATCCTAAAGAGTTATCACCGTAATCTAAAGGCAATCCTTGCTTTTTACGAAGTGTCCAAGCCACTAAAACTGGAAATTTACCCAAAATTTTAACGATAGCTTTGTACATATCTTCTTCTGAATTTACATTAACAGAAGACGGATTAAAAGCGGTTAAAGCACTTGTTAAAGACGCCAATACACCCATTGGATGCGCTGATTTTGGAAAAGCATCTACTATTTTACGAATATCTTCATCAACAACAGATTGTGCCTTAATGTCTTTGTGAAATTTATCAAGTTGCTCTTGGGTTGGCAGTTCACCAAAAATTAATAAATAAGCAACTTCTAAAAATTCGGCTTTTTCTGCTAATTCCTCAATAGAATACCCACGATATCTCAAAATTCCTTTTTCACCATCTAAAAACGTAATAGCACTTTCGCAAGAGCCTGTGTTTTTAAAACCTGGATCAATAGTTACAACACCATTGGTTGCACTTCTTAAACTTTTAATATCAATTCCAACTTCATTTTCAGTTCCTTTAACTAAAGGAAATTCGTGTTTTTCGCCATTGACTTCTAAAGTAGCTGTGTTTGCCATATATCTATATAATTATTATAATTGTTAATTGAATTCTTTTGGGATTACGAAAATACGAAATATCTCCCTATTTTTAAAGTCAATTAACAAGGTTTTATCAATAGAGATATTGAAGAAATTGATGTAAAAAAAAGGTGCTATTTTGATTTAAATAGTCACCTTTTGTTTATCTAATATGATATTACTTTTCTAATTTGAAATAATTAGCTTAACTGTTTTTTCTTT
>CBFHJN010000103.1:0-9895 GCA_965655805.1 Flavobacteriaceae bacterium | reverse complement strand
AAGAATGATTGAAAAAATCGCTAATTTGGCAAAAGAAAAACGCATTGAAGGGATTACCGATTTAAGAGATGAATCCAACCGAAATGGTATTAGGGTTGTTATAGAATTGCGCAAAGATGTAAATGCGGATGTAACTTTAAATAACCTATACAAATACACTCAATTACAAACATCGTTTGGAATCAACATGCTTGCACTTGTTAACAATCAACCAAAAGTATTGCCACTAAAAGATATGATCAAGTACTACGTTGAACACCAAGTAGAAGTACTTACAAGAAAAACAGCATATGACCTTGATAAAGCTAAAAAAAGAGAACATATCGTCAATGGACTATTGATTGCACTTGAAAATATTGATAAAGTAATCAAAACAATACGAGAATCATATGATGATACTGAGCAACAATTAATGGAAAAGTTTAATCTATCAGACCTTCAAGCAAAAGCAATTCTTGAAATGAGATTAAGACGTTTAAGTGGTCTTGAAGGTGAAAAACTAGAAAACGAACTTGCGGAGTTAATGAGTACAATTGAAGCATTAGAATTCATTTTAGCGTGTGCATTAACATAAGCACCTAATTGTAATGCTATCTTATCTTCGTATAGTTTAGAAGTTGTTTTAATGTCAAGAATTTCATATCAATCGATTTTTTCTACATATTCAAGTAAAGATAAAGATATAGTTGTAGCTTTTCCTATAGAAAATTCTGAAAAATCATTATTATAATCCGAAGAATATAAGTACAAATGAAAATCGCCGTCAAAGAGAAACCCTTCATTCGGAAAATATTTATTATCATACGTATCTAGTTTCAACTTCCCATAAACGCTTAAATAATCGCTGTTATCAAAAGTGGTTTCATCAATGCTTCTGGTTGTTAAAATTGTTTCAGAGACCACTTTAAACCGTTTATGTTCGGCTCCTAAGGTTAAAGCAAAATCATTTCCTAGTAAAGTTTGTGCATAAAATTGATTCGTGAAATCGGAAACTTCAACATCCAATTTATTTACATTTATGGTCATTAAATCTTCATCGGACAGTAAGGAAGTTGCTAATACATTTTTCTTAAACTGATTGTAACGAGACGTAACACCTACGCTCCAATAAAAACCTTTATCAATATAATAATCAAAATTATACCGAATATTATCCCCTAACACAAAATCTAAAGACGCCACATCATCATTAAACAATAAACGCTTTCGTGTTAGGTTAATTAATACGCCTGTTTTATATAAATCATCATAATGCAAACCAGCCTTAAGAAACGTACGGGTTTGGGTTTCTAAAACATTAACATCAAGATTAAATTCTCCAGGGTTATCAGTAGGATGTAATTGATATATTACGCTATCAAAATTATTAGTGGCTGCTAAATTATTCACACCCTCTACAAAACTCATATATGCAATTTTAGCTTCCGGTTTCATTTTTAATTTTCCAATAACGTAGGAACGTGAATATTTGTCATTTCCGGTAATGTTAATAGCTTTTATTCGGATACTATCAATAGGTTTTATAGTCTCAAATTTTTTAGGCTTCAGAATTTGCAAATTAGCTATGTTTTGTAAATCCTCCCCTTTTTTATTAGCAGCTAAAACTCCGTTTTCTATTATTTTTTCTCCATCACTGAAAGATACAACCGTATAATCTGTAATGTCGGGCTTGATATAAATATCGGTTTTTTTAGACTTAATTACCATATCATTAATAGTCCGATAATTATTTATTTGAAGTATTATATCAGGTGCTGAACGTAGTTCTTCTCGAGTAGCAAGACCATCTTGCACGTCTACGCCAATAATAATGTCCATGCCTTTGGCTTTTAATTCATCAATTGGATAATTATTAACTACACCACCATCAATTAAAATTTGATTGTCAATAACAACGGGTTGAAACAAGGAAGGAAATGCACCACTTGCTACAATAGATTGTGCCAGACTACCCTTATCCAGAACCACTGCTTGTCCTGTTTCTACATTAGTGGCAATACAGAAAAACGGAATGGGCAACTTACTAAAGTCTTCTATTTCACTAACGTGTAAGGTTAGTTTTGATAATAAACTCAATGTATTCTGGCCTCTTGATAAAGCAGATGGTAATTTCAGTTTAAATTTATCGAATGGTAATGTAACGGCATATTTTTCAGAATTGTCACGCTCGTAAGAAGTTTTAGCAGCTCGTGGTAGATTGTCGTTAATAATTTTATCAAAATCCACATCTTTAAAAATGGAGTCTATATCTTTTCCAGAATAGCCTGATGCGTATAAAGAGCCAACAATGGCTCCCATACTGGTTCCTGCAACGTAATCGACTCGAATTCCTAAACTATCAATAACTTTTAACACACCAATATGAGCCAAACCTTTAGCGCCACCACCACTTAACACCAAACCAACTTTAGGGTCATCAGTCGAACCCTGATTTTGAGAAAAACCAGTCATGAAGACAAAAAAACAAAACAGTAAAAAAATGTACTTCATAAATTGTGGTAATAATTAAAAACTTTACTGGCACGCGATATACCTACGGCTTCTTCCAGTTCCTTTTTAGTAGCTACGGAAACACGTTTAACCGATTTAAAATGTTTTAATAAATCGACAATCGTTTTTTCGCCAATACCCGGAATGGTTTCCAATTCCGTATTTAACGCTGTTTTACTGCGTTTATTTCGGTGATGTTCAATTCCAAAACGGTGTGCTTCATTTCGCAATTGCTGAATTATTTTCAGGGTTTCGCTTTTTTTATCTAAATATAAGGGAATTGGATCATCTGGATAAAATAATTCTTCCAAACGCTTTGCAATTCCGATTATCGCAATTTTGCCACGTAAATTTAAGGCATCTAAGCTTTTTAATGCTGATGATAATTGTCCTTTTCCACCATCGATAATAATAAGTTGCGGTAAGGATTGGTCTTCATCTAGCAGACGTTTGTAGCGCCTAAAAACTACTTCTTCCATGGAGGCAAAATCATCTGGACCTTCAACGGTTTTTATGTTGAAATGTCGATAATCCTTTTTGCTAGGTTTTCCATTCTTAAACACTACGCAAGCAGCAACCGGATGCGTTCCTTGAATGTTTGAGTTGTCAAAACACTCAATATGTCTTGGTTCTTCGTTTAAACGCAAATCGGTTTTCATTTGCGCCATAATTCGATTAACATGTCTATCTGGATCCGTAATTTTAACTTGTTTAAAGCGCTCCATACGGTAATATTTCGCATTCCGAAGCGATAAATCTAATATATGTTTTTTATCACCTAATTTAGGAATGGTAATCTTTATCTCCTCACCTAAATCTACAGGAAATGGTACATACAGTTCTTTAGAAGTAGAGCTAAAACGTTGGCGAATTTCGGTAATTGCCAATTCTAACAACTCCTTATCGGTTTCATCCAATTTCTTCTTAATTTCTAATGTATGCGAGCGAACAATGGAACCGTAGGAAATCTGCAAAAAATTAATATAACCGTAACCTTCATCACTCATAATAGAAAACACATCTACATTGCTAATTTTTGGATTAACAATTGTAGATTTGGCTTGATAGTTTTCAAGCACTTCAATTTTTTCTTTTATCAGTTGCGCCTCTTCAAACTGCATATTTTCTGCCAAAACCTTCATTTGACTTTTAAATTGCACCAAAGATGATTTGAAATTCCCTTTCAGAATTTCTTTTATCGAAGCAATATTTTCTTGATAATTAGTTTCCGTTTGAAGCCCTTCGCAAGGGCCTTTGCAATTTCCTAAATGGTATTCAAGACAAACTTTATATTTGTCGGCTTGAATTTTTTCTGGCGCTAAATCATAATTACAAGTTCGTAATAAAAACAGCCCACGAATTAACTCCAAAAGAGTAGAAACTGTTTTCATACTGGTATATGGCCCGAAATACTCGGAACCATCTTTTATGATACGTCTTGTAGAAAATACGCGTGGAAACCGTTCATTTTTAATGCAAATCCACGGATACGACTTATCATCTTTCAGCAATACATTATAACGTGGTCGGTATTTTTTAATCAGATTGTTTTCCAACAATAAGGCATCCGTTTCGGTATTAACAACTATGTGCTTAATACTCGCAATTTTTTTTACCAAAACACGTGTTTTACCACTATCATGCGTTTTTGTAAAATAGGAACTAACCCGTTTTTTTAAATTCTTTGCTTTACCTACATATAAAATCTTACCTTCGCTATCATAATATTGATAAACACCAGGCTCATTTGGCAAGGTTTTTAATTGTATTTCTAAAGCAGTTTTAGGCATATCTTCAAAGGTAATTATTTCTATATTTGTAAGGATATTTTCGCTGAATAAAAAGCTGTTAAATTTTGAGTTTCTTTTAGTCTGAAAAAAGTATCAGTTAATAGCCACGAGCCACCCTATTAAAATTAAAAATAGCATGACAAAACAACTTTTAGGAAGGGTTGATAAAATAGACTTCCCGTTACTTAATTTATTTGAAATTGATGCCAAAATAGATACAGGTGCCTACACATCTGCTATTCATTGTTCTAAAATAGTTGAGGAAAATAACACCTTGCGTTGTAAATTTTACAGCAAGGGTCATCCAAACTTTAGTGGTAAGGAAGTCGTATTTTCAGAATACACCCAAACCGATGTAAAAAGTAGTAATGGGTATAAAGAAAATAGATTTAAAATAAAATCTGAAGTTATATTCTTTGGAAAAACATATAAGATTAACTTAACTTTAAGCACACGAGATGATATGCGGTTTCCTGTATTAATTGGACGCCAATTTTTAGCCAAAAAATTCTTGGTTGATGTGGACTTGCAAAATTTATCTTTTAATAAAAAACAATCATGAACATAGTTATCCTATCTAGGAATCCACATTTATATTCAACACAACGTTTGGTTGAAGAAGCAAAAAAACGCGATCATCGTGTTGAAGTTATCGATCCGCTGAAATGCGATATCATCATAGAAAAAGAAAAACCAACCATTTATTATAAAGATCGCTATCTGGATTATGTAGATGCTATTATCCCAAGAATTGGTGCATCTATTACGTTTTATGGCTGTGCAGTGGTAAGGCAATTTGAAATGATGGGTGCATTTTCCATTGTTTCGTCTGGTTCCATTTTACGCTCTCGTGATAAACTGAAAAGTTTACAACTATTAAGTAAAGCAGGTGTTGGTATGCCAAAAACCGTTTTTACCAACTATTCACGTGATGCCAAAGAAGTTCTTGCTCATGTTGGTGGTGCACCAGTAATTATTAAGCTATTAGAAGGCACGCAAGGATTAGGTGTTGTTTTAGCAGAAACCAAGAATGCTGCCGAATCGGTTTTAGAAGCGTTCAACGGCTTGGAAGCACGCGTAATTGTTCAAGAGTTTATAAAGGAAGCAAAAGGTGCTGATTTACGTGCTTTAGTCGTGGATGGTCAAGTAGTTGGTGCTATGAAACGCCAAGGAAAAGATGGCGAATTTCGATCTAATTTACACAGAGGCGGATCAGCTAATATTATCAAATTAAGTGAAGACGAATTGCGATTAGCCATGGAATCTGCTCGTGCTTTAAAACTTCCTGTTTGCGGTGTAGATATGCTGCAATCAGCAAGAGGCCCTTTATTACTAGAGGTGAATTCTACACCAGGATTAGAAGGAATTGAAGACGCAACAGGAAAAAATATTGCCAAGGCTATTATTTCGTTTATTGAACGAAACAAAAAATAACTATGTCGCAAAAAATCATAACCATTTTAGGCGAAACCATTGAACCAGGCAAAAGCTATGAGCTCAATTTTGATGTCGCCAAACTCCACACAGCATCGTCCATTGATGTGCCGATTATTGTAGAACGTGCCAAAAAAGAAGGACCGACGGTTTTATTAACGGCAGGAATTCATGGTGATGAGTTAAATGGTATTGAAATTGTGCGTCAACTCATTGCAAAAGGCATCAATAAACCGAAATCTGGAACCATTATCTGCATTCCCATTATTAATATTTTTGGGTTTATCAATTTAAGTCGGGAATTTCCAGATGGTCGCGATTTAAATCGGGTTTTTCCCGGATTAAAAAACGGATCGTTAGCCAGTAGAGTTGCTCATAAATTAGTTAATGAGGTCCTAAACCAAGCCGATTATGTACTTGATTTTCATACTGGAGGTGCTGGCCGTTTTAATGCACCTCAAGTACGTATTGCTAAAAATAGCACAAGGCTAGATGCGTTAGCAAAAACCTTTGGAGCGCCTTTTGTTTTATATTCAAAAAATTTAAAAAAATCGTTTAGAGAAACCGCTTACAAAGCTGGCATTTCAACACTTTTATTTGAAGGCGGAAAATCGCATCATATTGATGTAAATATTACCAATACTGGCGTAAATGGCGCCAAACGCGTGTTATTTAGTCTAGGTATGTTGGGTTCAAAATTTAAGGTCAGCGAACCCAAACAGAAACCTGTATTTATTATGGCTAGTAAATGGCAACGTGCTAATTATTCTGGTATGTTTAAAGCATCCGTTGCTACCGGAACTAAAGTAAAAAAGGATGATATTCTTGGAAATATTACCGATCCTTACGGTAAATTTAATCACTTTGTTCGCGCTCAAAGTTCGGGTTATATTATTAATGTGAATGAATCACCTTTAGTATATCAAGGGGATGCTTTGTTTCATATTACTGCACGTTTAAAGCAACATCAGGTTAAACCAGTTGAAAATGACGAAGTCTGAATTACGAAAAATATATAAAGAAAAACGAGAGAATCTTTCTGCAAAAACGATTGACGATTTAAGCCTTCAAATTGCAAATAACATTTTAAACTTACCAATATGGACGTTTTCTTACTACCATGTTTTTCTATCTATAATTGAACAAAAAGAAATTAATACCGATTATATTTTAAGCATACTTTCCGGAAAAGACAAACACATTATTGTTTCAAAAAGTGATTTTACAACAAATGATTTAACGCATTTTTTACTGACTGATTCTATGGTCATTAAAAAAAACAAATACAACATTCCAGAACCAATTGATGGCATTCCTATTGCTCCAAATGTAATAGACGTCGTATTTATTCCGCTTTTAGCATTTGATAAGCAAGGTCATCGCGTAGGTTATGGCAAAGGTTTTTATGATACCTTTTTAAGCAAATGCAAACCCGAAACCATTAAAATAGGATTGTCATTCTTTGAAGCAGAAAATAAAATTGAAGGTGTTTTTGAAAATGATGTGCCTTTAGATTATTGCGTGACGCCAATTAAAAGTTATCGATTCTAATTGATTATATTTTCAAAAATTACTGTATGACGAAAGAAAATAGGAACGAGGTAATAGGTGCAATAATTATGGCAATTTTAGTCTATTATATTCTGAAATATATTTTTGGTTAGAATGGTAAAACAGAATTGTTTTATAAAATCCTTAATCATATTTTTCACTAAACTATTGAAACTTTGCAACTCTGAAACTATGTCTCCAAAGTTTTAAGCAAATGCCTTTTTATTAAATACAATTAGCAATCCAAAACCTGTACTAATAGCCATATCAGCCACATTAAAAACGGGCTCAAAAAAGGTAAAATACTCACCTCCATAAAACGGCAACCACTCTGGCAAATAGCCTTTCCACAATGGAAAATATAACATATCCACTACTTTTCCATGCAACAAACTATCATAACCTCCAGATGCAGGCAAAAAACTGGCCACTTGACTAACGCTATCGTTGAATAAAACACCATAAAAAACAGAATCAATAATATTACCTAATGCACCAGCAAATATAAGCGCAACTGCCCAAATGAGTATTTGAGAATTTTGCTTTTTAGTGGCATCATAAAGCCAGTAACCTATTCCAAAAATAGCAACAATTCTAAACAGCGTTAACGAAATTTTAGCCGTTCTATCCGATATAAAACTCACAAAATCGCTAATCTTGGTTCCCCAAGCCATACCGTCATTTTCAATGAAATAAACTTTAAACCAACTAAATACGGTTACATCTTCACCTAAAACGAAATGTGTTTTTATGTATATTTTACTTACCTGATCAATCAGTAAAATGAGTATTATAAAAAGAATGGATTTTTTTAATGTCATCATATTTTTTGGGCTACAAAGTAGTTCTAAAATAGAAACACAAAAGTAACATATTATTGTGTTTTTGTAATATTAATATTTCCGTTAACGGAATTTAGTGTAAGCTGGTTATTTCCTGTTGGAAGTTGAAACGTTTCTATGGTACCTTTTTTCGTGTGCGCGTTTAAAATCCCTGCGTTGGTTTCTAACTGAATATCGCCATGTAAGGTGTCCACTTGTAAATTACCACTATATTTTTGAGCTGAAAAATGGCCATTTATGAGTTCAGCTGTTAATTTATCGTAATGTCCTGTGGCATAAACAGATGCAATATCACTGTTGATTATTACAATTAAGTTTTTAGGTATTTCTAGTGTTAACTCGATTGATATTTTTTTGTGAGCCGCTAATTTGTCATCGGGTTTAACAAACATGGGGTGATAGGCACTTCCTATAAAGAGGGTATTATTTTCTTGGCGTGTTTGTAATACAATTTGCTCATTGTTTTCGCCTTCCACCTGCAAATCCAGAGAAATGGTTTGAACTGGTGCTGTGGAAATTTTGATTTTAAACATGGTGTTTCCAGCAATGTCAATGGTTGAAATTTCAGCAGCATCTAAAATTCGTTGCATCCCTTTTTGTGAAAAAACGAAAGTAGAAATCAGAAAAAATAATATAAATATCGATTGTATTTTCATAAAACTAAAAACGCTCCAATAGATATTGAAGCGTTTTTTATCAATTAAAAATGTAAAATTTTATTGTTGCATATTTTTAGCTTCAATACTCAAAGTAGCGTGAGGCACGAGCTTTAAACGCTCTTTTGCAATTAATTTTCCAGTAACACGACAAACACCATAGGTTTTGTTTTCAATACGAATTAACCCATTTTTTAAATCACGAATAAATTTTTCTTGACGTGTTGCCAATTGCGAATTCGCTTCTTTACTCATGGTTTCGCTTCCTTCTTCAAACGCTTTAAATGTTGGCGATGTATCATCGGTTCCATTATTTAAATCATTCATATAAGCACTTTTTATAAGCTCTAAATCGTGTTTTGCTTTTTCAATTTTCTCTTGAATAAGCGTTTTGAATTCAGCTAAATCTTTATCTGAATACCTAACATTAATATCTTCTCCCATATTATTACTGTTTTTTAATGGACAATTTGGTTGTTATTGCATCAAATGCAATTTCTATACCATCTTCAATTTCTTCTTTAAGTTCTAACGTTTCCGTTAATGTTTCTGCTTTAATATACGCTAAATTTTTATCAATGGCTTCCAAAATATCGTCATGCTTTTTAATGTTGACTTCAATTCTATCTGTGACTTCAAAACCAGAATCTTTACGTAAGTTTTGAATGCGATTTACGAGCTCACGAGCAATTCCCTCACAACGTAATTCTTCTGATATGGTTACATCTAAAGCTACCGTTAAAGCACCATCATTTGCTACAAGCCATCCTTCAATATCTTGTGAGGTAATCTCTACATCTGCGCGTTCTAATGTAATAATTTTTCCGTTAATGTCAACATCAATTTCACCATTTTGCTCAATTTTTTTAATATGATTTGCATCAAATTGTTGAATGGCATTTGCTATCAACTTCATATCTTTTCCAAAACGAGGTCCTAATGTTTTAAAATTCGGTTTTATTTGCTTTACTAAAATTTCAGAAGCATCTTCCAAAATCTCAATGTCCTTGATGTTTACTTCATGTTTAATCAAATCTGAAACAGCTAGAATTTCTGCTTTTTGTTGGTCACTTTCAACCGGAATCATAATTTTTTGCAAAGGTTGACGTACCTTAATTTTTTCTTTGGCGCG
>CBFHJN010000102.1:8517-9916 GCA_965655805.1 Flavobacteriaceae bacterium | reverse complement strand
CTTCAATATTATTGCCTAATAACGCTACAGAAACCGGGCTTCCACCAAAGTTTCCTCCAGATCCATAAATTAACCGTTCCGTACCTATAACGGGTCCAACTAATTCTCGTAATCTGTTAGCAACTAATGATGAATTAATCTCATCTGGCCTTTCTTCACCTGGAAGCATATTAATAACCAATCGAGCGCTAGAGCTACTATTTAGGGTAAGGATGGTGTTTTCAAATAACTCTTTATCTGAATCTTTTAAATATTTTTCGGTAAATTCCTTATTCACAATAAACGATTTGTCCTCTATCATAGAAATAATAGAATCTGTGACCTTAACATTGGTTCCATTAGGCATATCTAATTCTATGGAAATTGTATCACTAGCAATGGATGGAAAAATTGTTACACCAATTACACCACCACCAATGGCTCCGAATGTTAAAACCAACAAAGCAATGAATATACCTAAAGACAATACTTTAAATTTTAAAACAAAGCCTAAAACAGGTGTGTAAACCTTGTCTCTTAAATTCCGCATAATGCGATCGCCAAAGGCATTTATGCCTCGCATTTTAGCAAAAAACTGTTTAACTTTAGAGGGGTTTTCTTGTGGCACTTGTTTTCTTAACGCTTTTGAATGCGCTAAATGGGCTGGTAAAATAATTAAGGCTTCAACCAATGAAACAATAAGTGTGAGAATAACGACTACAGAAACTTCGCTAAAAAACTCCCCAATTCTACTATCCAAAAACAGGAATAATGAAAATGCTAATAAGGTGGTGATTATGGCTGAAACTACAGGAGGAATTACTTCCATGGTTCCATCAATAGCAGCTTGGATTGGTGTCTTTCCTTTTTCGTAGTGTTGGTAAATGTTCTCGGCAATTACAATACCGTCATCCACTAAAATACCAATTACGATTATCATTCCAAATAGGGATAACACATTGATAGTAACATCAAACTGGCCAGCAAAAATGAACATACCTAAAAATGAAATAGGAAGTCCGAAAGCTACCCAAAAGGCTAATCGTGTATTTAAAAATAATGATAGAAATACTAAAACCAGAATCATACCAACTATGGCGTTTTCGGTTAATAGTTTGGTTCGTTGATTTAGAGTAATAGAGAGGTCTCTAACTACATCCAATCTTACATTTTCATGTTTTTGGTTGTATTCTGCTATGTAATCTTTTACTTTATCAGCCGAAGACATTAAATCTTCATTATTAGTGCTTGTAACAGATATGTTTACAGATAAATTTTTATTAAAATAAGTCGCGTTTGGTGTTTCTGAAAAGCGATCTCTAATAATAGCAACATCTTTTAAACGGACTGTTTTTCCTTCTGGTGTAGCTTTAACAATAATATTCGAAAGTTCATCACCATAGTAAGCACGATTGTTTGC
>CBFHJN010000102.1:0-8420 GCA_965655805.1 Flavobacteriaceae bacterium | reverse complement strand
AAGCGGACTGTTTTTCCTTCTGGTGTAGCTTTAACAATAATATTCGAAAGTTCATCACCATAGTAAGCACGATTGTTTGCGCGTATTAAATACTCTTCGGCATCTGTTTTAATATTTCCACCTGTAATTAATATATTGGACGAGGCCACAGCTCTAGAAACATCCGAAAATGTAAGGTCAAATGCTAACAGGTTATTTTCGTTCACAGCAATTTCTATTTCCTCTTCAGGATAGCCTGTTACGGTAACTTGCGAAATACCATCAATAGCACGTAAATCGTTTTCAACTTGCCTGCCAATTTGCTTTAAGGTAGCAAGTGGCACATTTTCACCGCTTAAAGCAAAAGAGATAGTTCTCTAATAGCTTCCTGTTTGGAAACCACCAAAGGTTCCATTCCTGTTGGAAAAGACGGGACACGATCTACCGCATTTTTAACTTCTAATAACATGAAGTCAATATTCTCTCCTTTTTCAATTTCAACGGTTATGGTTCCGCTATTTTCTCTAGAAGTAGAGGTAACCCTATCAATTCCTTTTAATCCTTTTAGGTTATCTTCAATTTGCAAAACAATACCTTCTTCAATTTCTTGAGGAGAGGCTCCTGGATAAACAATATTGACATTAATTATTTTAGAATCGACCAAAGGAAAAAATGACGATTTTAAGGACATAATTCCTAAAATACCAAATGCGAAAAAGCCAATAATAAAGACATTAACCGCTACGTGATACCGAATAAAATACGCTAGTAATTTTCTCATAATTTACTGGTTATCCTGTATGGTATTATTTTCTATCAATGGTTTCACGAGCATTCCAGAGTAAGCACCAACGACGGGTTTGTTCAAAATTATCGTACCATCAGGAACATTTTTTAAAACCACAGTTGTTTCAGAAAAAAACACAGGATTTACATCTATAACGTCAAGTACGTTGTCCTTTAGTATAAAAATTTGATTGCCATCTAACATTAAATTTCTGCTAATTTCTATAGCATTTTCTTCCTGTTTAGCATTTAAATTGGCTTCCAAATACATACCTTCTTTCAGCCGATCATCTTTAACTTCAATAAAAGCTGTAATAGTTTGGGTGGCGGCATCAATACTACCATTTACTCTAGAAACATGACCTTTGAAGGTTTCGGTATGTTCTAAATTTTGGAGCTCTACGTACTCATCAACTTGTAATAGACTAGCGTATTTTTTGCTTAAAGCTATTTCCATTTCGTAAACAGAGGGATTTATAAATTCGCCTAGCTTTTGTCCGCTCCTAATTAAAGCACCTTCCGTAATTAAAGCTTCGGTCAGAATACCACTAAATGGTGCCGAAATAGTATATTTTGTTAAACGTTGTTCTAAATTTTTAACCGTGTAATAATTGGTTACTATGCCACGACCTGTAATAAAATAATTTTCCTTTTCTGATGTCATTTCAGGGAGTTTAGGCGTGGTTTTATTCAAATCAAATTGAATTAAATAATTTTGCCATTTTTGAAACATATTAGGAAAATCTAACCGTAAATCAGGCATAATAGCAGCAATGGTATTATACAAATTACTTTTCGCCGATTGGACACTGGCATAATATTCGGCAGCATCTATTTGGATAAGTGTTTCGCCTTTTTGATAGGTTTGGCCTGGCTTAAATAGTTTAGTTCCAGATTTGAAAATGCCTTGAACTTCGGCATACAATTCTACACGTTGTTTGGCTGTTAAGCTACCATTGGCCGGAATTAAAATAGGAATCGTTTTGTTTTTAACCGTATCAATATAAACGGTTTTTACCACCTTTTCGATTACTGGTTTGGGCTTAGATTTGTTGTCAATTAAATTCTTGGCAATAAAAAAAGAGCCTATAATAAATAAGACTCCTAAAACGGAAAGTATAATGTTTCGCATTTGAAAATGGTTGTTGGTAGTTGTTAGACCACAAAACTATCTTTAAGTTTAATTTAGTTGTCTTAAAAAAATCATAAAATAACGTAAACAGGTTTTAGAAATGAAGCGATATATTTGAGGTTTACTCAATAATTACATTGTAACATTTTAATAAGCCTAAAACATTTTCTTTTGAAAATTTTGCAGATTTTAGGTTTGAATTTTCAGGATTCAAGGTAATATTTTGTGAACTTCTAAAGTCTGCGTAGGCTAGATTAGAATGATGAAAAATAGCTTGATCTAAATTACAATTAGTAAAAGTGGTGTAGGAGAGGTCAGCTTCAGTAAAATCGGTTTGTTTAAGGGTACAGTCTTGAAAGGTGGTATGTTTTAATTTCAAGTTATTAAATGCCGATAAATTTAACGAAGAGTTTTTGAATGAAACCGATAGTAAAAACGGATTGCAGTCGCTAAACAAAACACCAAGTATTTTGCAGTCGGTAAAACACACGTTATTAAATGTAACATCTTTCACTTTGGCTGAACTTAAGTTACAATTAATAAATTCACATTCTGAAAATGCTATGTAGGGTAGAAATGCATCTGAAAAATCACAATCTATAAACAGGCAATTATCGTATTCACCTTTAGGTAAAGGCGTTTGGGTGTAGTTTTGCTTTTTAAAAGTTTGATCGCAAATAAAAGGTAAGCTCATGGGATTGGTTTTTCGAAGACGCCCAAATTAATCAAAAATAATAGACCTAAAAAAACAAAAGCCATATCATAACAGACAAAAGTCTGGTTTTGACATGGCTTTCTTTTGAAACAGTTTTACATGATCTATGTAATCTTACAATTACAATCTGTAAAATACATTACAACGTTCAATTCAAGTATCCCTAATTTCAAAAAATGAAACATTTCACTATGCAACTATCAAAATGTATTGACCTGTTACTAAAATGCTTCGGTTTACTGTTTTTCTTGATGTTTTGTCTTTTTTGCGATTCACTTTCATGAATGACGTACACTCAAAACATTGTTTTTTAGTCTAATTCTTACTTTCGTTTCTAAAAGACATTTAAAAACTTTCAACTTTTTCTAACCTACTACCTGCTTAAACATTTAGCATAGTAAAAAGTATCATGATTTTTTAGTGTCATGCTAAAAAGCATAACGCCTCAAAACCTCAAAAAACAATAAAATATAAAGAACGTTTCTTTAAAGATTAAGAACGAATTTGTTTCTTTAAAACAAAACCAACTAAATGTTTCTTAAATCTTTTACTAAAATAAAGCGAAATGATTCATTTTCAAAATTTTCAAAGAACTAGATGTCAACAACTTATAAACTGGAGTTATTAACTTTTGTTCATAAAAAAAGCCCTGTAAAAACAGGGCTTTCCAACGTTATCAACAATGTATTAACGTTTCATACTTTCTTTGATTCTAGCTTTCTTACCAGTTAAGCCTCTAAAGTAGTAGATACGTGCGCGACGTACTTGACCACGTTTGTTCACTTCAACTTTTTGTAAAGCTGGCATATTAATTGGGAAAATACGTTCAACACCTACTGTTCCAGACATTTTTCTGATAGTAAATGTTTCAGAAGAACCGGTTCCTCTTCTTTGAATTACAACACCTCTAAAGAACTGTGTACGTACTTTTTCACCTTCTCTAATTTCGTAATAAACTGTAATTGTGTCTCCAGCACTAAACTCTGGAAAATCTTTTTTTGGTACAAACTCTTGTTGTACAAATTTGATTAAAGATTCCATATCTTTTAATTTTTGTCTTAATGAATCCGAAACAACATACACGATTTTCGCCAGAGGTTAACTCGAAATTGGCTGCAAAGATAACTATTTATAAATAACTTGCAATTAATAATTTCACTTTTTAAACGTGAAATTTAGCGTCTCATTTAATCGTCTAATAGATCCGGTCTTAAGGCTTTCGTGCGCTCATAGGCTTGCTCTTCACGCCATTTTTCAATTTTTGGAAGATTGCCACTAAATAATAATTCGGGTACTTTCCATCCTTTATAGTCTCGAGGTCTGGTGTAAATTGGTGGTGCTAACAGATTATCTTGAAAGGAATCTGTTAATGCGGAGGTTTCATTTCCTAAAACGCCAGGAAGTAATCGGATAACCGCATCGCATAAAACGGCTGCTCCTAATTCGCCTCCAGACAGCACATAATCGCCAATAGATATTTCACGAGTTATAAATTGATCACGAACGCGTTGGTCTATGCCTTTATAATGACCACATAAAATGATGATGTTTTCCTTTAAAGAAATTTGATTAGCAATGCGCTGATTCAAGGTTTCACCATCAGGCGTCATGTATATAACCTCGTCATAATTACGTTTAGATTTTAAATGCGAAATGCATTTATCAATCGGTTCGATCATCATCACCATACCTGCACCACCACCAAATTGCGTATCATCAATAGATTTGTAATTATCTGAAGTATAATCGCGTAAATTATGAAAATGGACTTCTACTAAATTCGCTTCAATAGCGCGTTTTAAAATAGACGCCTCAAACGGACTTTTTAATAATTCGGGTAAAACGGTTATGATGTCAATTCTCATGAGTCATTTTTATAGACTGCAAATATAATTGAAATGTTTTTGGAAATTAGGACTTTTGGTTGCTAGTTTCAATAGTCTAAACTGGTATTAAGGTTGATCACTAACATTAATAAGCAAAAAAATCTATAGACCAA
The DNA here is from genome assembly GCA_965655805.1 of Flavobacteriaceae bacterium. Classification (GTDB taxonomy): domain Bacteria; phylum Bacteroidota; class Bacteroidia; order Flavobacteriales; family Flavobacteriaceae; genus Algorimicrobium. Next base: position 3,809 of record CBFHJN010000102.1, on the reverse strand, counting down.
AAGTATATAGATTTTTGAAAATGTTTTGTAAATAAGAATTTCTAATTAATACCTTTTTGTTTATTTAATTCATCTTGAAGCTGGCGTCTTACTTTTTGCTCACGCTCCAAAGCAGTTCGTCTATGTTCTTCAAATTCTTCTTCAGTATCTGATAAGTTTTTTTGCGCCTCTTTGGTAACAGTGTTACTATTTTTATACTTGTACATAAAAAGAAGTAATAAGGCTAATAATAAACCAACTATGGACCACATAAGCATATTATAGTTTGGTTTCGTCATTTGTAAACCAAATAATTCCATGTTATTTTTTTCGCTTGTGGTTTTGGTTAAAGCCTCTTCTGAATTTTTTAAACTACTTTTTAAACTCGCTATTTCACTATTTTGATTTGAAATGGTACCACCTGCAGTTGCTAATTCCGAATGAATGGATTTTAAAGAGTCTAAAGTGTGCGCCTTTAATTTATATAACCAAGTTTCTTTTACCACCTTATAATCTTGATAATTATTGGAACGCTTAATGACATACTCAAATTGACTGTCTAGGGTTCCGCTATCTAAAGATAATTGGTCGTCGTTTTCGGTTGTGCTTTGTGCATGTATAGATGTGAAACTTACTATAAATGAAAGGAATATAATTTTTTTAAAGCTAATCATTGATTGGGTGTAAAATATGTTGTTGCTAAAATAAGAAAATATGTTTAGTATAAAACACAATAGTTGAAAAGGCTCTCATTTGGAGGCCAATTTATATACGGCTGCAACTAAATTTTAGATGTTGTAGTTTCAGTTTTATTAAAAAAAATCTCGCTTACCATGAAGCGAGATTTTTAATTCTTATTAATTCTTACTACTAATAATATGTATAGCGACGTACTTTAGCAATATATTTTGCCAAACGAATAACTTGATGGCTGTAACCATACTCATTGTCATACCAAATATAAAGTACAACATTTTTACCGTCTGGACGCACAATAGTGGCTTTACTGTCAAAAATTGAAGGCGCTGAACTACCTACAATATCACTAGAAACCAACTCATCACTTAATTCGTATTTGATTTGTTCTACCAAATTACCTTCTAAAGCATATTTTTTTAGTGTGCTGTTAATAGCCTCCACTGATGTTGCTTTCTCCAAGTCTAAATTTAAAATAGCCAGCGACCCATTAGGAACAGGCACACGAATAGCATTAGATGTTAATTTGCTTTCTAAACTAGGTAAGGCCTTGGAAACTGCACTTCCGGCACCTGTTTCTGTAATTACCATGTTTAACGCAGCCGCACGACCACGACGGTATTTACTATGGAAATTATCAACTAAATTCTGATCGTTTGTGTAGGCATGAATGGTTTCTAAATGACCACTTTTTACACCAAAGGTATCTTCAATAGCTTTTAAAACAGGTGTAATAGCATTAGTAGTACAAGATGCTGCTGAAAAAATATCAACTGAATCTGGGTTGTGGTCTTTGTGGTTAACACCATGAACAATATTAGGAACGCCTTTTCCAGGTGCTGTTAATAAAACCTTATCAGCCCCTTTAGATGTTAAATGTCTGCTTAATGCTTCATGGTCTCTAAATGCACCTGTATTATCAATAACTAAAGCATTGTTAATACCATATTGAGTATAATCAATATCTTCAGGATTGTTGGCTGAAATAATATTAACAGTTGTACCATTAATTATTAAAGCGCTATTTTCAAGATCGGCAACTACAGTACCAGAAAAGTCACCATGTACTGAATCATTTCGTAGTAAAGAGGCTCTTTTTTCTAAAACGGTTTTGTCTATTTTACCACGTGTTACAATAGCGCGTAAGCGTAATTGGCTACCTTTACCGGTTTTGCTCATTAATTCGCGCGCCACTAAACGGCCAATTCGACCAAAACCATAAAGCACAACGTCTTTTGGTTGGATGGTGTTTTCAGATTTGGCATCTTGTAATCTGTCTGCAACAAAAGCTAATGCATTGCTGAATTTTTTCTCTTCTAAATGATATTCGTATGTTAGTTTGCCAATATCCAATTTAGCTGGTGGCAAATCCAAGGTTTTAATGGCTTGAGCAATTTCAACAGAATCGAAAATAGAAATAGGTTTCTGAACAAATTCTCCTGCGTATTCGTGTAGGTTTAGAATCTCGCTGACATTTCGGTCAATTAATTGATTTCTAAACAGGACCAATTCGATAGATTTATCATACCAAAGATCGCTAATAATTTTAATAAATTCTACCGTAGCACGTCGTCTATCGGCTTGAAAAGCTAATTCGCTTTCATAAGTTTCGTTAAAACTCATTGTGTAAAAATTTTAGTGTGTTGTTAATTTTTAACTATTCAAGTTGTCATATAGCTCTTGAATCTGCGTGCAAAAATAGTGTATTTCAAACGTTTTCGTAGTGTTTTTTTATAAAAAAATCCCTTCAACATCTTATCGTATTGAAGGGATTCTTTTTGATTCCTAATTGGTTACCTAAAAATATAGCTTTGTTTTTGACCACGTGTATTGATAATACTCATTTTTTCAATTTTCTTGCCAAAATCAGCTCCATAGCTTTCTTTTAATTTCGTTATATCATCAATACTATTAATCTGAACATCATTAATATCCGTGATGATAAAGCCAGTGTTTAGACCAATTTTTTTGTAAAGCCAGTAATTATCGCTTTTTGTAACTAAAATACCATGGTCTATTTGGTATTGTTCCTTAATGTCTTCTGAAATATTTTTTACTTGAATATCTAAAAACTCGGTTGTTAATATTTCATATTTAGATAGGGTTACTAAAATGTTTTCTTCTGAATTATCTCTTAAAATTAAAACATCCACCACATCATCTGGGCGTTTTGTACTTAAATAGCCTGTTAAATCCGCAAATTTGGAAATTTTTACATTATCAATTTTGGTAATAATATCGCCTTTCTGAATACCTGCTTTTTCAGCACCAGAATTCGCTTCAACAGCTCCTACATAAAAACCTTCAGTTAAAGTAACATCCAGTTCTTCTGACGATTTTCCATTTAAACTAATACCGCTAACTCCTAAAATACCATTCTGAACGTTTCCAAACTCCATGATATCTTCTACTACTTTTCTGGCAATATTACTTGGTACGGCAAAGGAATACCCTATATAAGATCCGGTTTGAGAGCTAATGGCTGTATTAATTCCAATAAGATTTCCATTTTTGTCCACTAAAGCACCACCAGAATTTCCTGGGTTTACGGCAGCATCTGTTTGAATAAAGGATTGAGAATTCTGCCCTGATAAATCACGGGATTTTGCTGAAATAATTCCAGCTGTAACTGTTGATGTCAAATTAAAAGGATTTCCAACAGCTAAAACCCATTCACCAATTTTAGCAGCATCTGAATCGCCAAACGTCATAAATGGTAAGTCTTCATCGGCTTCAATTTTTAATAATGCAATGTCAGTTTTTGGGTCTGTTCCAATTAATGTAGCAACGTATATCCTGTTATCGTTTGTAGTAATAGATATTTCTTTGGCTCCATCAATAACGTGATTATTAGTAATGATATAGCCGTTTTTATCAATAATTACACCACTTCCAGTCCCAACTTGCGCTTTTTGCGAGCGTCTACCATAGTATAAATCTTGAATGGAAGTTGGAGCAGAAACTATAGCTGTATTTTTAACATGGACAACCGCATGAACCGAGTTTTCAGCAGCTTCTACAAAATTGGGCGTTGCTTCTAGGTTTGCTATATTGGCATTGTTATGGCTTACAGGGAAGTAATTGGTTTGTTCTTGCTGTGATTCTGCAGAAATAGTCAGCGTTTCAGGTTCTAA